>NZ_JBNHER010000220.1:0-4301 GCF_050015975.1 Dapis purpurea BLCC-M126
TTAACCAGAGGTAATTATCAATTATCCATTATCAATTATCAATTAATGAACAAACAGTCTGTTATATGTTTAAGATTACCTAAGAATAATAAAAACCCTACTACTGGTTTTTTAAGATTGATGTGATGGGTAAGCTATTAAGTTTTACCCCTTGTCTTCCCAGTTGGGGCCTCAATACATCATTTGAAAATTGACAAATCACTACTCCTTGATGCTCATAACTGCATCCAATAATAAATCAGCACCAAAACGCACAGGATCTGTACAAGGCAAAGCAGTTTCTGTTTCCACTTGGTTGATCGCTTTCTTAGCAGCCACTTCATCTAAATGAAAAGTATTCATCGCAATACCTCTAACTCGTGCTGGTTGCAGAGCGCCACCCATACCAGCTACCATTTCATACAACTGAACCACTATTGGTAAGGGCGGAATCAATATTTGGGGATGATTACGAATATGAGTTTGATTGGCACGATGTACCAAGATTAAATCAGTAGGTTGGATACCGCGCAATAGTGGCAGGGTTGCAGTAGAACCAGGATGCAACAGGGAACCTTGCCCTTCAACAATAAGCAAGTCATGGGTATTGCCAAACTCCATAATAATTTGTTCGACTGCTCCGGCAGCAAAGTCAACCCGCACTGCATCCAACGCAATACCATCGCCAGCAATCATCAAACCCGCTTGCCCTGTGGCCAAAAATTTAGAGTTGAGACCTCGGTGTTGAGCAGTTGTATTTAGTTCTAAACTGGTAGACATTTTGCCGATCGCCATGTCTGTCCCCACTGTTAAAACCCGCCGACAAGAAAGTGTTCTAGCTTTCCCACTGCCAATAGTTAATCCTTCAGGTTCTTGACGCACATCCCAGATCCATTGCGTATGTCGTAATAGTGGTAGAATATCGGGATGATGGGCAAGTGGGGTATGCAAACCGTTGACGACTGATAAGCCAGAGGCAACTGCTGCTTTAATTTCTCCAAAACATTCATCAGGCAAAGCGCCACCAGAGGGAGCGATACCAATGACTAATATTTCCGGATGAAAGGCGATCGCTTCAGCAACGGAAGCAACTATGGGTATGTCACGGTGAATTTTAGTAAGTTCGGGCAATGATTTTCCAGCAGATTGGCTATCGATGACGGCAACGATTTCTGCTTGGCTATAACGTAATAGTGATAACCCTGTTTTTCCATGTAACCCTTGAATACCATTGTGTAGCAAGATTGCTATTTTACCATTTTGAATTTTTGATCCTGGATTTTCTATAGTCATAATTTTCTCAAGGAAAAATTCTTTTTATAGTATAAGTCTTATTTCAGTTGCAATATTTTGTGGAATTCAGGAGTGAATTAGCCAGATTTAAAATAGTTTGTTAGTTAAATTATAACAATCTATATTGAATATTTCTCTATCAGAATATTTGTTACAAATAACTTCCAACTTTTCAGAATAATTCTGTTTTTACCATAATAGGAATTACACAAAAATCGGGTTTATCGATGAAATTTTGTGAGGGCAAAAAACAATAATCAGGGCAATAAATCTGGCTTGTTGTTTGAGCGCTTAAATCCTGTATAATTTTCTTCTTAATAAGGTCACAATAGCAAAATATCAATTCTAGTCATGGTAACATCTAATAAAATTTTTCTTATTTCTCAACCTCATATCCTAACTCAGCTAACTGAATTCGAGACTGTCGCCATTTAGGTTGTATTTTCACAAATAGTTCCAAATAAACCTTACCTGCAATTAACTTTTGAATTTGTTGACGTGCGGCACTACCAATAGCTTTTAACATATTTCCACCTTTGCCAATCAGAATTCCTTTTTGAGATGAGCGTTCAACATTGATAGTGGCAAGAATACGAGTAATAGTTGGTTCTTCATCTACTCTGTCAATAGCAATTGCTACTGAGTGGGGTACTTCTTCACGAGTCAACAATAAGATTTGCTCCCGGATCAGTTCCCCCATAATAAAGCGTTCTGGTTGGTCTGTTACTAAGTCAGGAGGATAATAATAAGGTCCAGTTTCTAGATGTTCAATTAACAAATTCTGTAGTGATTCTACTCCTTCTCCTGTCAGAGCAGAAAATTTGATTATTTGCCAGGGGTGAGGCTCGATCAATTGATAATAACTAGCTTCTATTTCCCGATCATCTTCAGGTCGTAGATCTAACTTGTTCATACCTATAATAACTGGGATTTCAGTTTTATTAAGTAAATCTATAATATAGCGATCGCCACCACCTGCTATTACTGACCCATCTACTACCAACAAAACTACATCCACAGATTGAATTGCGATTTTAGCATTTTGAACTAATACTTTTCCTAGTTGGTGGTGAGGCTTATGAATACCTGGAGTATCAACAAAAATCATCTGTGCTGCTTCTGTGGTTAAAATACCACGAAGACGATTACGAGTAGTTTGAGCAACTGGGGAAGTAATAGCAATTTTTTGCCCCACCAGTTGATTCATTAAAGTAGATTTGCCAACATTAGCTCGTCCTATTATACCAACAAATCCTGACCTAAATCCCCCAGGTGCTGAGGGAATAATTGTACTTGTGGACAATTCCATTTTTGTATTTTTTAACTTTTATTTCTAAAATAACAGCTTATCAAGTCAAAATTTTTTACGAGGAAAGGTCTAACTACTGAAGTTAAATAAAAAGCAAGAACCAAGAGAATTTGATATAGCTTGAGGGTTGAAACCCTTTACAAAACTTTTAAGAGTAGTTGGCCGATAATAAAGATAATTGACAAGTCCATTAACAATCTCCAGAAAATAGTGGAATAAAGTAGAAAAGTTTCCTATTACATAGATTTTAGTAAGTAGAGTTCCCACCAATTTTAAGCCTATGGAAGAAGATAAGTTATAGACTCAATTCAGCGATATTCAGTGAAGCGGGAAGCTATATCTAAAACTCAAAATTTTTTGGTAGTAGTTTATGTAAGTTGTAGGAGAACAGAAAACAGGACTATAACAAAGGAATACTGTTAATTGATAGATACTATACATTTTTCTGATAGTTCTAAGAATATTATCAGAATACGAATAAAGTATGTAGTGTCCTCTGATTCTGGAGTGATTCGTCTAGAATTAGGATATAAACTCTACTCCTTACATTATCAAATTAAGGAGATTAGTGTATGACAAAGCCAGATAATTAACAAATGCTTAAGAATATATAGTCTGATTTTATAGCATTATGTAGAGTCTTATAATTAAGCTTTGTTTTAGTTTGTTATCAGTTAATTTTTTGTTTTCACTAAATTAATTTAGGTGATACAAATTATCAAAGGCAGAACATTTAGAAACCTCAACAGCTTTCTAAATGTTCTGGTTAGTTGAAATCCGATCAAATTAAGCTAGGAGAAGAAAATGAAGAAATTTTCTACATTATTAGGAAGTTTATGTGCACTGGTGGTTGCAAATCTACCTCTGCCAGGGTTGGCAATACCATCTGATTTCGACTATAAATCTGGCCCAGAAGAATATCAGCCATTACCAGACCTTTCTATTCCTTACAGAACTTTACCCAGAAAATTTGATTTTCCAATTATTACTGAGATTGATGTTGATAACAGCGTCCGTACTGATAGTCCGATAACTGATGCTTTTGTTAACAATTTACCTTCTATCCCCACTGGAATCACTCTAGATGAGCTGTTGCGCTACAGAGCAGAGTATACTGCTGCCATAGAAGCTTGGGGAGAAGAGGTGACAGAATGTCTAAATAGAAAACCACGGCTACTTAGAGTTAGCACAGGTAACCCAGTGATTATTAATGGAGTAGAAGGTACAATAGTGCTTAATGCAAACAATCGTGCTGTCTGTAGATAAATCATCGTAAAAATTCGGTAAATGGGAAACCAGCCAGTTGTAAAGGCTGGTTAGCACAAAAATTATAAAAACTTCTAGATTGATTGGTTTTAATCCAGACGATTCCTTGTAGGATAAGGTGTGTCTTAAACAAACGTATTAAGATAAATATAAATAAATTTAGCTATACTAAACTAATCAGGACTAATCAGGTTTTTAATTTTTTTGAGTTTTACTATGGATAAATGGATAACCAGAATAATTATCTAGAAAATTTGACCGTAGAAAACAAATATTGAGCAACCAAACCTAATACCCAATATTGTATCTGTGTAAAAGGGTAAATTTTTTCTATTCTACTCTACCAAGAAAAACCAAAAAGCCTGTTTCTCAAATCTGAGAAACAGGCTTAAATCAATAATTACCCTGGCATTGAGCTATTTTCACATGGGGCTACCCCCAAAGTATCTTCGCC
>NZ_JBNHER010000221.1:0-28444 GCF_050015975.1 Dapis purpurea BLCC-M126
AGGCTTTAAACCACAATTATTTAATTAACAATTAATAATTAATAATTCGGTAAGTTTTTCAGAATTAATCAGCAAACCCTATCAATTATCAATTATCCATTATTAATTATTAATTATCCACACAGCTTTCTATCCTCCTCACTTACCTCAACATTCGTCCGCAAATAATCCCTCACCCAATCACAAGCATACTCAAGTTTTTTCAGGGTACGAATTTCCTCTAAATCCCATAAAATTACTGCACGATCGTCGCTACCAGATACCAAAAATTTCCCATCAGGAGTAAAAGCAACACTCACAACTGCTCCCTCATGGCCAGGTAAATTTTGCAGTAACTCGCCGTCTAGATTCCACAACTTCACCGTATTATCAACACCTCCTGTAGCAATAGTTTGACCATCAGGACTAAACGCGACTCTTGTTAATCCTCTGCTCTGAGCGTTAATTGTTTTCACCGGAGTACCATCCAATTTCCAGAGTTTCAAAGTATCATCCCGGCTAGTAGAAGCAATCAGATTTCCTTGGGGGTTGATTGCAACTCCCCAAATTGGACTCCCTTGATGGAGGGTAGTTAAAAGTGTGCCGTCTGTTTTCCATAATTTCACTGTTTCATCTTGACTTGCGGAGACAATAGTTTGACTGTCTGGGGTAAAAGCTAACTTCCAAATTCTCTCGTTATGGGCAACAAAACTATGGAGCAGTTGACCCTCAATATTCCACACTTTAATTGTTTTGTCATCTCCTGCCGAGGCAATGGTTTGGCCATCAGGACTAATGGCGATCGCGGAAACTATAGCTTGATGTCCAGCCAATACTCGCATAGGTTGTGCTTGGGAGGTATTAATATCCCCTATATCCCAAATCTCAATTTTATTATTAATACAAATAGCAATGGTTTGTGAATCTGGAGCAAAAGCTACACAGAGATTTACTTGGTCTGAATAGTTAATTTTTTGCCAAAATTTACCATCTTGTTGCCACAGTCGGGGGTTCCGATCGCCAACAGAAGCAATTAATTTTCCATTTGAACTTGTTGCTACATCCCACACTATATCCTCATGTCCGTAAAGAGGTTTCAACAAATTTTTGTTTTTTCGCCATAACTTAACAGTACCATCATCACTAGCTGAAACTGCTATCATACCATCATTGCTCAAAGCTACACCCCGAACAACAGCATTGTGTTCTCTTAATGTTCTGACCAAAGTTCCGTCTGAGCGCCAAATCTTAATGGCATTATCATTACCACTGGTGGCAATGTATTCACCATTTTTGCTGCAATCAACTCCAATGATTACATTGTCTCCCTGGAAACTTCTCATCAAAGTTCCATCTAACTGCCACAGTTTAGCCGTTTTGTCTGAACTCACTGACACTAGCAAATTCGTTTTCTGACAAAATGCTACATTCCAAATTGGTGCTTGATGTTTGATGGTTTTCAGCAACTTGCCATTAATAGTCCAGAGTTTCACTAAACCATCAACTCCTGCTGACGCAATAATTTCACTTTTAGCATCAAAGGCTACATCTGTAACCACTTGTTTATCTACTGCTAAAGTTGTCAACAAAGTACCATCTACTTTCCAAATTTTAGCAGTGCCATCGCCACTACCTGAAGCAATCATTTCACCATTGGGGCTAAAAGCAACTCCCCAAACTGGGGAATTATGCGCCTGAATATTGTGTAACAGTTTCCCATCAAGACTCCACAACTTAACTGTGCCATCTATATTTCCTGAAACTAGAGATTTGCTATCTGGGCTAAAAGCAAGGCGATGTATTGTTGCTGAATATTTGATAGTTTTGATTAGTCTACCGTCAAAGTGCCAAATTTTAACAGTTTTGTCTCCACTAGCAGTAGCGATTAATTTGCTGTCTGGACTGATATCAACACTCACAGCACTGGCTTGATGACCGATAAGGCGGTTAAATTCGTTAATTCCATAAACTGCTCTAGTTAAAGCTGTTTCTACTTGCTCTGTAGTTTTGTCATCCACTCCACCCAAAGACTCCATTCGGCGTTTGGCTTTAATAGCTGCTATCATCGCATCTAACTGGTGATGGGAGGCCAACAAACCCTGAGAAGAGGCAGCCAATGCCCTAATTTCACTAATTTTCGCCTGTCGATATTGCCATAAGGCGACTATACCTGTGCTTGTAGCAACAACAAAAGCACAACTGACAACCCCTAATATTAACCGTTGCAATTTAGCATTTTTCTGTTCAACTACCAGTTTAGCTTCTACTTCTTTGAGTCGTGCCGCTTCTAATGTCTGTTGTACTTCTAATCTATCTATTTCTTCACTGATATTCAAAAATTGATAATCTAAATCACTTAGACTTTTACCTTTACTCCATTGTTGAGCCTCTTTTAAAGCTTTTCCCCGCAATAACCGGGAATTATCTGTTTGTTTAGAACTAATCCACAGATGGAAATTTTCTGCATAAGGACGTAGTTTATTTAATTCTTTTTCTACCCACTCAAGATTAAATATTTGTTGATAAATTCGGTTTTTTACTATTAGTGACCCCTGATTTTTGATGACTATACCTGATAAAATTAGTTCTATTTGTTCTCTAGTATCATCTGTGGCAACTTGGAGATTTTCTAAGATTTTTTGATAAATTCCCAGTAATCTACCTGCCCGTTGTTCGTTCCTAATAATTCGGTCTCTAATTGTTCTTAAATGTTCTGGCTCATCTTGAGTTTGCCAGTTGTCTATTATTTGCGATTTGACCAATAATTTTACCCAAAAATTTTCTATGCCGGGGGGAATTATAATTTGTTTTTTTGGATTTGATAATGCTGTTATTTGGATTAAATAACAGATTTTTTGAGTGAGGAATGGTTGCCCATTTGTCCAGGCTAATATTTCTCTTAATACTGCTTCTGGGTTATATGTATAAGTTTTAATTCCCTCCAGTAAAGGCTGTATTTCTGCCAGTTGAAAACCTGATACTTCTATGGATTTGCCAATATTAAATGGTGTGCGTTTTTTATCTGCTATTAAATCTGAGGGTGTGGCTACTCCAAAAATTGCAAATGTCAGGCGATTATATTCTGGGTCTATTGCACGTTGATTGTAATAATAGCGAATCAGAGCAAAAAAGTCATCTACGGCAAAATCTAGACTGAGAATACTGTCAATTTCATCGATAAATATGACAATATTTTTCTGGGGAAATTTTTCTTTAAGAAGTAATTCTATACAATGATTTAGACCCTGTAAACCAGAAATGTCACCAAGTTCATACCACCAAGATTTTAAGTTGATTGTTCTGGATAATTGGAAGCTCCGCCACAGTTCAGCCACTATTCCTTTATACCATTGAATCGGAGTAATATTTTGGCCACCAATTAGAGTCATATCAATGCTAGTACAGCAAAATCCCTCTTGTTTGAGCTGATTTATGGTTCTGACTAGCAAGGAAGATTTTCCCATTTGTCTACTGTTTAAGACATAACAAAATTCTCCTTTTATCAGCGCTCGATAAAGTTGAACATCTGCTTTTCTTTTGATATATGTAGGATGATTATTTGCCAGACTACCACCTACTTGATATGAATACATTGTTCTATTTTTTCATCTCTATAATTTTAAGCATTCAGGTAGCTCGCCTTTAGCTTTTCCTGATGTAAGCATTCAGCAGTCAGCTATCAGCTATCAGCTTTATTACCTTTAGCAGTGGAAAAAGCACTTAAGAGGTTTTCAAGAATTAAAAGTATGGGGTAAAAGTGGGCAGCTCTTATGCCAATTCTATAAATGTTTGCTACAAATGGTAGAAATAAGGAAGAAGCAAGAAGCAAGAAGCAAGAAGGGATAAACATTCAAAAAAAAAGGGAAAACCATAGATATAACTATCTCACATGAATTGGACAGCTATTTTTCAGCACATCCGATCAAGAGCTACCTTTTCGTAGCATTCTTTTTTAAAAGTGGTATTAGGTAGAAGCAAGTTGAAAAAGTGAGGATTTTCGGGTAATGCGAGGCAGAAAAATCACTTTAACTATGATGAACGGCCATTCTCTATAACTCCCATTTATCCTGACTCTGTAGGGACCTTGCATGCAAGGTCCCTACCTACTCCCTACTATCTACCTCAACAAAAAGACTTTATTCAGCAAACCCTAATTAGTTTGATATCTTAAATAATAAGTGTTAAACCAAAGATGATATTAGTATTAGTGGACTCCCAAAAAAGTCAAAATTTTCCTAGACAAAGCGAATATAAATCTCTCATCAAAAAACTCAAACTTCCTCCTTTTTCTGCTGCAAATAACCTGCTAATAAATAATCACAACCAACAGCACGGATACTAACATTTTCTAACTCAAAAGCCTCCGTCATTTTAGTTAATCCTAAATCCCCTACAGGTGAAGGAGCTATTTCCCCACCAATAATTTTCGGAGCAATAAAAGCCCAGATTTTTTGCACTACACCATCAGCGATCGCCCTAGCAGCTAAAGTTCCCCCACACTCCCAAAGTACAGAAAGAAATCCGCGATCATAAAGATTAGCCATTACCACTGCTGGATTTAAAGTCGAAGTTTCTACCACTTCCACCCCTTTTGACTTCAAATATTCCTGAAATTCTCTATTAGAATCTATTTCTGTAAATACTAAAGTTTTAGCCTCACTAATATCCCATAAATTAGCCTCTGTAGGCAAATCTAAACTACGACTCATAACCACCCGCAAAGGATTATCATCTCGACTCCTACGACTCGTCAAAAATGGGTTATCTCGCCGAACCGTATTACCCCCAATAATTACAGCATCACAAACAACCCTTAACTTATGCACCTCACTCCGTGCTTCTTGAGATGTCACCCATGCACTATGACCTGTAGTAGTAGCAATTTTGCCATCAAGAGTCATCGCATATTTCAAAATTCCGAAAGGACGATGGTAAAGCATTCGGTGAATAAAAGCTTCATTCAGTTCGCGACACTCCGCCTCTAATACTCCCACCACCACTTCAATACCAGCATCCCGCAACCTTGCCACACCACCACTTGCAACCAGAGGATTAGGATCGATCATGCCAATAACCACCCTTGCTACACCTGCTGCAATTAAAGCTTCCGTACAAGGTGGCGTCCTGCCATAATGATTACATGGTTCTAAATTAACATAGGCAGTAGCTCCTCTAGCTTTTTCCCCTGCCTCTCTGAGAGCAAAAACTTCTGCATGAGGATGACCAGCACCAGGATGAAACCCCTCACCCAGAATTTGGCCATCTTGGGTAATCACACAACCCACCAAAGGATTAGGGGCAGTCTTTCCCAAAGCACGTCGGGCAAGTTCTAGACAACGACCAATAATTAAGCGATCGAACTTATCTTGATTTTCACTCTCATCAAATTCCAACATCTTCAGATTTTTAGTTTCAAGTTAAACATTAGACATCTCCAGAAATTATATAAGTCTTATGCAAAACTGTAATAAACTGTTTATCAACTTATAAAACCTTTCTCCTCCTAGGACAGAGGCTTATTAAATCCCCTTCTCTACAAAGACTATGCTTTACCCACATCTGTTGAATTCCTTACAGGATAGGGGAAAGGGGGAAGAGAAGACAAACCTGCCATTTGATGGGATAGCGAGGAAACCTCGCCATATCTAATGCAGCAAGAGAAGAAAAAAAATTCCTTTGAGCAAAATTCTTCTATTACAGAACAGGTAATAATTAATTATTAATTGTTAATTATTAATTATTAATTATTAATTATTACCTACTCCCCTCCTCAATAAAATGTAGAAAAGTTTTTGATAAATGGTATTAACTACCCTTAAGACGAACCATTAGTGTTTCATATCTAGACCTATCTAAAGCATTATTGTCTATTACTGCCTCAACATTTTCATTCTCTAGACTTTCTGTATATGCCACATCTTGCTCCTCGCTAAAGCGTGTAACAGTACCACGTAATCTAGTCGATAAAAACTTAGTAACTGCTCGATAAAATCTGAGAGAAAATAATACATCCTGCTCTAGTTTTTCATTTAACTTTTGTTTAGAAATTGATAGAACTAAACTATCCTCTATAGCTTTTACAGTAGCAGATGGTAAACGACCATCCACAAAAGACATTTCTCCCAAAACTTCACCAGCAGCAACAATCCCAATTTCTTTATCCCCAACCGCAGATACATAAGCTTTCATTGTCCCATCCAGCACAATATAAAGGGCATCAATTGGTTGGCCTTCATTAATTAATATAGTATTAGTAGTAATTTTTTCCTTACTACCATTGGCAATCATCCAATCAATGTCACGATCGCTTAATTCCCCTAAAATAGCTAGAACTTTGCTCATATTATATTTGCTTAACAATATATAGTGACTTAACTTATATTTTAGTGGATATGAGACACTAAACCCGACCAAGTTTCCAGTTTCTATTCCATTAAATTAACCACAGAATGACGTTTAACACTTTTCAAAAAAGCATCAACATCTTCATCAATTGTATTAAAAGCAGTAACAAGTCTAATTATCGGCAAAGTTTCCTCCTGCCAAACATAAAACTTAAAACCATCCGCTCTCAAACCATTAAGCACAGACTCAGTAATTTCTACAAAAATTTCATTTGCTTCCACAGGATGACACAACCTTATCAAAGGTAACTCTACCAAACCTTGGGCTAACTTAGTTGCCATTTCGTTAGCATGGGTAGCATTTTTTAGCCATAAATCATCAGTAATATAAGCTTCCAACTGAGCAGACAAATATCGCATCTTAGAGAATAAATGACCACTACGTTTGCGACGATAAGCAAATGTTTTTGCCAAATCTTGATTAAAAAAGATTACCGCTTCTGCCGCCATCGCTCCATTTTTAGTTGCACCCAAACAAAGTACATCTACTCCTGCTCGCCAAGTTATATCTGCTGGGGCACAGTCTAAGCTAGCAACAGCATTAGCAAAACGGGCTCCATCTATGTGCAGATATAGATTATGATCGTGAGTGATTTTAGCAATCTCACCTATCTCTTCAGGCAAATATACTGTTCCGGCTTCCGTCGCTTGAGTAATGCTAACCGCCGCAGGTTGAACATGATGTACGACACCTGCACCGGCTTTTTCAAGTGTTTTGCTCAACTCAGAAGGATAAATTTGAGCATCTGTAGCATTGAGTGTCACCAACTTCGCACCACCTGTATAAAATTCTGGAGCACCACATTCATCCACATTAATATGAGATTCAGCATGACAATAAATAGCTCCATAACCAGGAGCGATCGCCGATAAAGCTAAAGCATTAGCAGCAGAACCCGTAGCAACAGGAAAAACTGTCACAGGAGCTTCAAAAATTGATGAAAATTTAGCTTCCAAACCTTGAGTGTATTCATCTGCACCATAAGGCATCCTAGCTCCTTCATTGGCAGCAATCAGAGCAGCCATAATTTCTGGACATACCTCAGTCACATTATCACTACAAAAATTCATAGTTCCTAATATTTTTAAATCTATCTAAAACACTCTACCAGTATGGAACATTCCCATAATTTTTGTATTTTCTAGTAGGACAGTTTTTCCGACTGAACACCAAGTCCAAATACAGTGAAGTCAGAAGTCAGAAGGTGCGAAGCTGGCAAATAAGAATAAGTTTGAGAATATCCTATCCTAACAATAATAGCAAATATTATAATTAATATTGACTCGAAAATAGTAAATAATTACACAACAAATTAATATTTTATATATACAATTATAGCTTAAATTTAATTGCACATTCTCATAAAACCTTAACAAAAAAATACATAAAAATGTATTGATTGTTATAAAAAAGAGTGATATTATACAAAATAGTTAAGCAATAAAAGGTATATACTACTAACCTTGGAAAGTAAGGAGAGTAAAATAATCTACACTAGAATAAACTCAAAAAAAATCAAAATAATTTATTAATTTTATCTATTTTTCAGCATATAAAAATGCTTAAATCTAGATAAAAGTTAGCCCCAAACCATATTCAATCTAAAAAGAAATAGACAAAAGTCAAAATAATTGATTGAGTAAATTGAAACTATAGAGAGCTGACTAAAAAAGATGAAAAACAGTACCAGAGATTATAGTCATATTCATTTCTGCGAAGGTCACTCAACAGTAGACATTCCGCAACTCGTAACATTATTTAATTCAGCAGCAATTTGGGCAAAAAATAGAAAAATAGAAGACTTAGAAAGAGCCATTGTCAACAGTAACCCAGTCGTCAGTGTATGGGATAAGCAAACAATGATCGGTTTTGGTCGCGCTACATCAGATTGCGTCTACAGAGGTACAATTTGGGATATAGTAATTCACCCAAACTATCAAGGAGGAGGACTAGGAAGAAAATTAGTTGAAACAATTTTAACTCATCCACAAATGTGTCATGTAGAAAGAGTTTACCTAATGACAACCTATCAACAAAACTTCTACAAACGAATCGGATTTCAACAAAATCAAACCACAACAATGATATTGCACAATCAACCCATAGAAGGAGAAATAGAATTAACAACTAGAAATCAACCATCACTACTTGCCACATAAACTTAACTCTCAGCATCCTCTTTACGAATCGGAATTGAACATTGAGTCCGATTAAAATTAGACTCTTCACCCTCAGAAGGAGTCGCCAGCACCTCTAAACGTCCGTTCATCATTCCTAACAAAGTTTGATTCATTAGCAACCTCATACCAGGAGAAAGCTGAAAATCAGGACTCTGATGTTTTTCAGCTTTCTCCTCAAGATTATGCTTTAGTAAATCCCAAGACTCACTCCACGCACTTACCGGACGTTGATCGTCAATCCAAATATTAACATAACCAGATTCATCAGCAGAATGAACAGAAACATTCACACTACCTTCATCCATTTGGGCGATCGCAGTATCAATCAAACTCACCAAAACCTGCTTCAGACGAGACTCATCTGCCAAAACATAAACATCTGCTTCAGGAGGTGATATTTGCAAACGAATACTACGATTAGCAGCTTGCATATAAGTTAAATTTTCCACCTCCTCAAACACCTGACTTAGCTGTAACGATTCTATATTCACCCTCTCAGTACCATGTTCTGTTTTAGCCACATAAATAATCTCATCCATTAACCCCAAAGTTTTCAAAGCAGAATTATAAGCTTGGTTTACAAACTCACGTTCTTCCTCCGGATCGTCCGCTAAATCAGAAATAACTAACTGTAGTCCACCAATCATACTATTAATCGGCGATCGCAACTCATGAGCAGTTCGAGCCAAAAAACCAGCCTTAAACTTACTCATTTCGGAAGCCATTTGATATGCTAGTTGAGTATGTTTCAGTTGCTCTAAAATATTCTCAAGTTCCTCAGAATCAGAATTAGATTCTTCAGGAGATGACACCACAGAAGACGTTGATAAATTCTGACTTTTTTGCCTAGACAATAATCTACTAACTATTAACCCAAATCCAAATCCTAATGCCAAAAAGATAAAATCGTTCCAAGCCATTCCACTAAAAATACTAAATTTTTTAAGAGTACCTTAAAATTTTAACTTTACCGCTCCCTGACGCAAAATTTCCCAACCAGCAATTCCATTCCATTTAGCAACAGTTGAAGGAACTCCAGAACCTAACATCTTCTCCTGACTTTGGGACAACGACAGAACCAATATATCTGGAAATTGACTACTAATTTCTGCCATTCGCTCTAAGGTTGGCTGGCCTGATAAATTAGCACTCGTAGTAGCTAAAGGACCTGTTTTAGCCATTATCTCTCTAGCAATATCACAATTAGGAATCCTAAGTCCAATCGTAGTTGGATTGATAGGATTCATGGCCTTAGGTACTATTTCCGCAGCAGGCAGCACCAAAGTCAACGGCCCAGGCCAATACTTTTTAGCTACCCCTTGCCATAACTGTAACTCTTCATCACTTCCACAAATATAAGGCCACAAAGATTCAGCAGTTGCCCCCATTAAAATCAAAGGTTTATCTTGACTGCGACCCTTCGCTTGAAAAATTAAATCTGCTTGATTGGGTCGAGCTGCCAGCGCTGGTACAGTATCAGTCGGAAAGCTGACTAAATTACCAGAAATCGCTCCCTTAATTAGAGTTTCAACAGATACTAAACTCATTTTTCGCTTTTTGTTTTTGAATTTTAAAAAAAATAATCAATCTTAGCATATCTAACACAAAAAAACTGCTGCGGGGGAAGCTTAATAAAATGATTATAGCTTCAAATTAAATCATCCCAAGCAGTTGTCCTCATTAAAATTCAAGGTATATCTTAACTGCGACCCTTCGCTTGAAAAATTAAATTTGCTCAACCCAATTGATCTGTTAGTGTTGTTACAGTATCACTCAGAAAGCTAACTAAATTACCAGATATTGCTTCCTCAATCAGAATCTCAATAGATACCAAACTCATTTATTTTTATTTTTTATTTTTTATTTTTTAAAATTTTAACTAATTCCAGCATTTCTGACACAAAAAAACCTGATATCTGGGGAGCTTAATAAAATGATTATAACTTTAACTCGCTATAAGCTTTTCCTGACGGAATACTCCTCAAACAGCATTTAGGTGTTAGCTAAAAATTCAATGGTTTAAGTCCCTCAATACAGCGGTGCGTTTTAATAGGGAGACCTGGAGAAACTGATAGCTAATTGCTGAGTGTTGAATACTACTTTAAATAAGCCATAGCAAACCGATCAACCCCCTCCAAATCAGGAAAAATATTAACTCGGCAATAAGACCCGTGACTATGCAACATTTCAGCAACATCCTCCCCTTGCCCAGCCATCATTTCCACCAACCACACACCTCCAGAAACCAAATATAGTGGAGCCGTTTCAATTAAAAATCTAATATAATCTAGACCATCAACACCACCATCAAGGGCCAAGTGAGGCTCATGTTTCCTGACCTCTGGTTGCAAAGTAGAAATCACACTGCTAGGAATATAAGGAGGATTACTAACCATCCCACTCACCTGACCCCGCAGATGATCCAGTGGTTGCCACCAAGAACCTTCATAGAAATTAATTCTATGAGCCAAACCTAACTTGACAGCATTCTGTCTAGCAATAGCCAAAGCTGCTGGACTACAATCAACAGCATAAATCGAAGCTTCTGTCAATATATCTGCTAAACCACAAGCGATCGCCCCACTACCAGTTCCTAGATCCACCCAATTTCCTTGGCCAAGTTCGGAAACAGCATTAGTAGCGACTACAACCAGATCGATTAAACACTCGGTTTCCGGTCTAGGTATCAAAACCCCAGAACCCACATCCAAAGAAAAATTCCGCCAATAAGTAACCCCAGTTAGATATTGAAGCGGAACTCTATCCTCCAAACGTCGGCGCCAAAGACTATCTAAATCAACTAAAGAAAGCCCCATTGAAATATTAGGCCAATCTTTAAAAGACTCCAAACGTAGTGTTAATCGATCCAGTCCAGCAAACTCCTGTAACAATAAATCAACTTCAGTAACAGATATACCTGTCCTGAAAGCATCAGTCTTAGTTTGACAATACCATCGCCAAAGTTCTAGACCTGAAACCACACACTTCGAGGAAAAGTCCATCTACTAAGATCGCCAAGAATATCAACTTATTGATTACCAGAACTACCAGATTGTAACTTTTGTACAAACTCTAAAGACTCCCGTGGAGGAATAAAAATAATTTTTTCCAAGAAAGGATCGTCATCATTCTCCAACGCCTGAATCACACCCTCAAGATTCACCACCTCAATCTTCACAGAAGAAAATACATCAGGTTGTTGATTTTTAGCCCGCTCCAACATTCCTTGCAAATCTTCCTTATTAAAAAACATAGGAATAACTTGCTTTTCACCACGCTGAATCGTCAAATATCCACCATCAGGTCCTCCTTTAGCCATAAACAAAGGCACCCCATTAAATTGGTTCACATCCTGACCACTTTGCTCAAGTAAAGCTTTAGCAGATTCGACCTGTCTTTTGATTGGAACATAAGCAAATTGTAGTTTCTGACCATTCTGTTGTGTAGATTGGCTCATTTCATAAACTTCACCCAGAGAGACAGGGACAACCTTAACCGTAGCAGCCAGATCGGGATTTTCTCCTTTTAATTTATTCACAAAAGCATCTGCATCACTCTTACTAATAAAAACTCCCGCTACAGAAGAATTATCGTCATTACCTTCTCTTTTAATCGAAGCTACAAGGGGGGAGCCATTTTGATCGGTAATTGTAAATACAGGTACAGGAGTTAACTTCTGTAAAACTTCTTTTTCCGGCAGTGCTAATGCAGACATATCTTGGAGGGACGGTCCAATCAAACTACTAGCTACTATTCCTAACACTGCGCTTAAGCGAATTAATGATTTCATAAATTCTCCAGTTTTATTAAAATATTGCAATCAAAAAAAAGTATGAACATTAAACAACGAAAAAACAAAATCAAAGCCAAGTAAATAAATTAGTTTATCCTCCGATATGCTACTAATGCTACATAATTTAATGTGTTTTAAATACAAATATCGATTAAATAATTAAATTATGAATCTTGTTACACTATTCAAAGCATCTATCTAATTGTTAACTTATTAATCTCAATAAAATTATTGCTTATCTTGAAATTTAAACCATGAAACTCATAAATCATTTAATCTGAACCAGAGTTATCATTAATCATAAAATTCAATTATTTGGTTATTTATTGATTAAGTAGTGGTAAAAATAAATTTCCTAATTAAGAAAGGAATTCATACAGGATAGGATTGGCAGGATGTATCATTAATTTTTGATAGTTATTAAGTAACTATCAAAAAATTATTATCCTAAAGTAATAGTAATCTATAGTATATTTAGGATTTCACCAAATTAGGAAAAATAATTAGAAGTATAATTAATGGTTTATCGGTAAACGATTATAACTCTAGCTGAGTATAACACAAATATTTTATTTACTGAAGCTGAAAAAAAATGAGATATTTTCTTAAATCTCTGAAGTAAGTGATATTAATCTTTCAGGGTCTTGCTAAATTGAGGATGCTTACTAAATAACACCACTAGGGAAAAGCATTTTTGTCGAGCTTTTTCGATTTGTTGGCCTCAGATAGCCTGCTTTAACTTGGTTTTGAGGAAGGTCTTGGGTTTGAGATTCAATTTAATCGGGATTAAACCACTAGAAATTGTGGACACTGGTCGTAATTATTGGACTTTCAAGACTATTGCAGAGCAATAAGATTTAGACAAATCTGCTACCTAGATTTAGAGTTAAAATCGAGAGACGATTATTAATTCCAAGAGCAAGGAATAGATTAGACCTTTACTATTATTTATAAACTTAAATATCGGGATGACAGGATTTGAACCTGCGGCATCCTGCTCCCAAAGCAGGCGCGCTACCAAGCTGCGCTACATCCCGGTTGAACTAAAACTCATTATAGCTCAATTTTCAAATTTGTGCAAGAAAATTGGAAAAAATTTCCAAGAAAACAGTGATAGTGTGTAAAGGGACCCTAAGATTGTCTAGAAATAAATCTTAAAAGAGGGCTGTGCGAGAAACAGAAACTTAAAATAGCGAGGTTAACGGATTCCCTGCTGTTTCGTAAGAGTAACATCGGGAGGATCTCAACTTGATAATATTGCCAAAGGAACTTATATAGAAAGTATAGGGTTGTAAATATACTTTGATAAAAATCAATTAGCCCTGTTTCTCGAGGGTGGCTTTAGAACAATTTTTTAGTTAATAGATGAATTATTATAGCAGTTTTGATTAACACAAAATACAGAGATTTTTGGTTAAAGGCAGAATTCAGAAGTTTTTTAGTCTACTGTTGTGAGAACGGCTATAATAATTTCCTCGCCTCAAAAAGAAGAGGATTGACTAAAAGGACTAATTTTTCTTTTTTTCTCCTTTTCACAAGAAGCTTTGAATCAGAATAATTAATGATTAATTATTAGGTTAATTATCTAGATATAGCTTACCTAGTAGCCTAGCTGTTTAGCTGAATCTGACTCTTGCCAAAAGTACCCAAGTTATCAATCATTACTATTTGTTATTATTTTTCGCCAAAAAATAATTTTTAGTTAACCTTAGTTAGTTAATAGAGATAGGTAGGTCATTAGACATAATCCTAAAGAAGAATAAAAGAAGGAAAAATACCCCTAGCAAAAAAATCTAAATTCTAAATTAACGATTATAATATGACTCGGTTAGCCATATCCAATCAAGTCAAAAACAGCTAATCTGGATACCAGAACATTCCTTTAATTCCCTCTGGGTCAGAGATAAAACCTAAATTTCGGTAAAAATCAACAACATGAGGGTCTGCAAATAAGGTAATGTTGCTGATATCCTCACTACGAAGTTTTTTGATGACGTAATTCATCAATCCTTTTCCCAAACCTTTGCTTTGGAAGTCAGGATGAACAACCACATCCCAAAGGGTGGCATTAAAAGCATGGTCAGATGTCGCTCTAGCAAAACCAATCAGTCTTCGCTGACTGCCTCGCATTTGCCACATGGAGACCACAAGAAAACTATGTTGAATGGCCTTTTTTACTTTGCGCAATGGACGACGAGACCAACCAACAGCATTACAAAGCTCTTCGAGTTCATAGATATCTATATCTCGATCGGTACTAAAAAAGATACGTCCATTACTTCCATTAGGAGAACGGACAGCTTGAGAAGAAGCATCTTGTCCCCCAATAGTTGTGTATCTTTCATAATCTAAATTTTGAGACTGAGATGTTGCCTCAGAACCGGTAAACAAATTTTTCCAGAAACCCATGAAGGTGTGGTTAAGTTAGTAGAAATTGGATGACATTATTAGATAGTATATATCCCGTTCCCTCTCTTCGATTATGGCTCCGGGTTTAAAATCTTCAACACTAGAACTGCTAAAGCGCTTCAACCGAGCGTTTCCACAGTTCTATGAACAATTTGTCAGTAGTGATATTCAACTACAAAATCTGAAACTAGCATATCAACTCTATAAAAGCAAACAAGCTGTAATAGAGTTAAAACCAGAAAGCAGCAAAAGTGCCCTGCATTTTACCTATCGAAATCAATCATTTTTGCTCAGTGATATTTTTGGAGTATTAGCTGCTTATGGACTAACTATTCATAGCCTCAGTCTTTATGGACAAATTTACCCACCGATGTTGGTCTTTATCAAATTAGTTATATCTCGGGGAGGCAAAGCATTAACAGAGAAAACCTCAGAAAATGTTTGTCGGGCTATCCGCGAATCACTAGCAGGCCACTTTGAGGTGGAAGAAATGTTGGCAGTAGAATTTAATCTAGATAGTGGCTTAGAAGAAGTCGCAACAGAATTTTATGTTGATCCTGTATTTCATCTACCAGCACTATTAATTGAAGCCGATAATCAACCAGGTCTATTCTACAAAGTCATGTATGCCATCTGGCAGGAAGATTTGCTAGTAGTTAATGCCAACTTATTAGTTTGGCGTGGGCGAACTCGCCTTATTCTTTATCTTCTGGGGCCAAATGAAAGTTTGATTCCAGAATACTTAGGCCACAAAATCGCAGAAGGTGTGCGACAGAGATTGATGGGAGAAAGGTACTAACTTGGTTCAATGGGATTATACCAAGTGTAAAAAAAGAATGTTACAAAGTAAGTCTAAGTGATTAAAAGACTAAAAATCAATCCTTACCTATTACTCCTAACTCAAGCACAAAAACCTAATTATGGAGACTTTTGGACTTATGTAATAGCAAACACATCAAAGATTTCATCATAAATGAACGGTGGTTTATTTCTATAAACCGCTGTTCATTATTTATTGCTAACAGGACTTACGCAACTATACTAATTATAGTGGGTGTATCTGGAATAATGACGAATTTATACGCCATATATAGCGGTACTGGGTAAGTCCTGGCTAATTCAGGATTAAAATAAGAATATGGCAAATATAGATATTCGAGGGGTTTCACATAGCTATGAATTGACGGCCCCTATTTCATCCCCCTATGTACTTGTATTTATACATGGCTGGCTCTTAAGCCGTAACTACTGGCAACCTTTGATCCAAAGACTATCAGCAGATTATCAGTGTTTATCTTATGACTTGCGGGGATTCGGTGATTCTCAAATCCACTCAACCCAAAAAAAATTAGTTTCTACCTACAGTCCTACCTCTTATATTGAAGACTTGGCAATACTACTAGAAAAACTTAAAATCTCCAGTGCCTGCTTAATAGGTCATTCTTTGGGAGGCACTATTGCTCTACACGGAGCATATAAAATCCTCGACATTATTAAAGCAGTAGTATGTCTCAACTCTGGTGGAGGAATTTATCTTAAAGAAGAATTTGAGCAATTTCGGTCTGTAGGGGCACAGATAATTAAATTTCGTCCTAGTTGGTTACCTTATATACCTTTAATCGACCTAATATATACCAGCACTCAAGTGGCTACTCCCATCTCTACTAAATGGAGACGACAACTATTATTGGATTTTGTTGCAGCATCTTATGAAGCTGCCCTGGGAAGTTTATTAGAGTCCACTACAGAATCAGAGGTTCATCAACTCCCACAATTAGTATCAGAATTAAAACAACCTGTTTACTTTATTACTGGAACTAAAGACAAAATTATGGAGCCTAAATATGTACGACATTTAGGTAGTTTTCACTCGATGTTTCAAGACCACGGTGCAAATGTCCTAGAAATCCCTGAATGTGGTCATTTATCAATGTTAGAAAAACCTGATACTGTCGCCACCTATATTAAAAGTATTTTGCAATGAATCGTTCGTAAATTATTATAAAAATTGGCAAAAAAGGTTGCTGCAAATTGATAATAATTAGGAGAGATAGATTCTAATACCAGTTTGATTAATTTTTTCTACAAATAGTTGTGTTAGTGTTCAAGGAGTCACGAGTCTTTAAATATAATTTTAAGGAGTGAATACCTTCTTTTAGTCAAACAGACATCGTTCCCCAAAGTATTTTAACTTTCCTTATTATTCGCAACTTTCTTTTTTTTAGCTTGGTATAATCCAAATATCAAATTTATGAAAATTCTCCTAAAAATGTTGTCATATTGATTATTTGAAACTGGAATTGTGAAAGCTAAGTTTAAGTATAAGATATATCTAAAAAATACGACAAAAACATAAAGATGGCCAAGCTATTTGCTTGTATTTATATTGTGTTGAATGAGAGTCTAACTTGGTCTCAAGAAAAGTATAACCCACATTCCGCACGTCAAGTTGTAGTATTGAAAGTAGTATAAAAACGGCAGCTTGGTAGGTATTTATACTATGTAGGTCCGATTCATTGACGTTTCTGAGGAGTCAAATTCTCAGGAAAATATTAAGCATAAATACTCAATTACTTACTCCTATTGACCACTATAATTGTCTCCTGTCTCCTGTCTCCTGTCTCCTGTCTCCTGTTTTTTATACTACATTTTGTCGTGCGGAATGTAGGGTATAAAGTGTTATTTGAAACTAATGATTCAGTAGGTATAGATTGGGGAATAAAAAAAATACTACTTTCAACAATAGTCAAAAAAATAATGTACCAAAATCACTAAATAATAAGGATTAATAAATATCAAGCTTTAAATTTTACTCTTTAATATAACTGTATTTTTTATTTAAGCATTCAGTCAGCTATTATACCAATTTAATAAATGTTTGTTACAAATAGACAGGGTATTTTTTAGGAGTCAGGAGTCAGGAGTCAGGAGTCGTATGGGAATAGCTTCGATGCTTTTTTTTAGTTCATAAATCATCTTTTTAGTCAAAGGGATATCTCCTATAAAATATTTTTATCGTCCTTATTATTCGTAATATTCTTTTTTCAAAATGGTATTAGATATTAGCTTATCCTGCGGAATTCGCTACCATTTCCTAGGTAATGCTATGCAAACAGATTTTTAATGAATGAAGCAAGCCTTCTACTACATTTTCCAGCAGAGATTTGTACTCTAAAGGTTGAATTAAATTCAGGTTGCAAGCAAGCAAAAGATGATACTCAAGCTCACTGCTTGAACCCATAGAAATTTTCGTGAAAATGACATAGTTCTGCATCTCGACTTATACTACATCCTTCTGCAATATTTGCTGGAATTGAAGCACAAGAACGACGAATATATAGCAAGATTTTTGAGAAATGGTATGAGAGGCAACTCCTCTGCAAGAGACAGTTACCACCCAGGAGGCAGCTCCTCTGTTTTGCTGGGCGATATGTTTGCGGAACATTCCGTCAGGAAAAAGCGTGGCTCTTCCATTTGCACAACATTCCGCAGGAAAGGAGGCAAGAGGCAATTACGACTCAGGAGGCTACCTGACTGTTGAATACTTACTTTTTTATTTTGAAGATATCTACTCTTATTAACTCTTATCTTTTTAACTCTTATCCTTATCTTTTACTTCTTCAAGATGAAGCCCCACAATCACTAAATCTCGCCTGATACCATCTAAATCAGCTACTCTCGGTAAATAACCCCAATGTTCAAAACCAAATTTATCAAATAAACTTAAACTAGGATTGTTATGAGCAAATATAAAGCCAAGTAAAGTCTTAATTCCCAATTGAGGGCTACGATAAATTGCCTCTGAAAGTAATTTTTTTCCTATTCCTTGACCTTTATATTCAGGAGCAACATATATACTTACCTCTGCTGTAGCTTTGTAAGCTGGTCTGTCATAAAAAGACTGAAAACTCAGCCACCCAACAACTTTATCATCCAATTCTATGACCAAAATAGGACGACTATTTGGTGAGTGTTCTTGATACCAGGAAATACGACTTTCAACCGATATAGCATCTGGATCTGCCGTAGCAATACGACTAGGAATTGAGGCATTATAAATTTCTACAATTACAGTTAAGTCTTTTGCTTCGGCATTTCTGATTTTCATTACTGATTTAGCAGTCTTAGGGAATTCCAAATAAAAAAATATACAATTACCCTGAATTTAGGGAGTAGGGAATAGAGGCAGTGAAACAAATAGGTCTAGTTCAAATTTTACGCATTTTTGATTAATAAACTCTATATAGCTAAAGTTAGAAGTCAGAAGTCAGAAGTTAAATTTTCGCTTTGACTATATTTAAGAAGAGCCAGAATGTCCAGGCCAGTAATGGCTAATAGTACAGAATATAGAACCCAAATTGGTTCTACATTCTGTAGTTAAATATAGGTAGATGGAGAGATGAGGCCATTTTTCTATCTTTATTTCTCTATCTCCTGACTTCTGACCTCTGATTTCTGACTCATATGCGAAAAACCTGCACCTTTGCTAATATTCCAAATGGCTTCTACATAGCTCAACTCAATGAAATTTGTATAATTCCATCACATCTTGAATACCCATTCGGGAACTAGCTCCTAAGTTCAGAGATGAAATATGGCCACGACTGAGATGGTCAGCCGCAGCACAACCAATCATAGCCGCATTATCCGTACAAAATTTTAGTGGCGGAAATAGTACCTGCAAATTATGATTCGCTGCTGCTTTACTTAAGTGCCATCGCAAACCACTATTAGCTGCTACACCTCCACCAATAGCAATTGTATTTAAGCCGTAGTCTAATGCACAGGCGATCGCTCTTTTTGTTAGTCCCTTTGCTACAGTTTCTTGAAAACTGGCTGCAATGTCCCTAGTTACTGGAGAATTAGATAATAACTCATTATCCTCTTTTTCTAATTTCTGAACTAATCGCAATACTGCAGTTTTCAGTCCACTGAAACTAAAATCATAAGGATGATAACCACCTCCAGGCAAAGAAATTTTTCCTTCAGGAAGAGGAAATGCTGATTTATTCCCTTCTGCTGCTAGTTTATCAATTACAGGTCCACCTGGATAACCAAGCTTTAATAATCTAGCTACTTTGTCAAAAGCTTCTCCTGCTGCATCATCTCTTGTTTGCCCTAAAGTTTCATATTCCCCACAGTCTTTGACATAAATCAAACTGGTATGACCTCCAGAAACCAACAAACATAGAAAAGGTGGTTTTAACTCTGGTTGACTCAAATACGTTGCATAGATATGACCTTCTAAATGATGGACTCCCAGAAAAGGCTTGTCATGGACAATAGCTAGAGTTTTTGCTGCAGTTAGACCAACTAACAGAGCGCCAACTAAACCAGGGGCACAAGTAACTCCAATACCATCAATATCTGGCCAATCTAAATCTGCCTCTATCAAAGCCTGAGCGATCGCCTGATTAATTATTTCTAAATGTTGCCGTGAGGCTACTTCTGGAACTACACCTCCATAAAAGCTATGAATATTAATTTGTGACTTTACAATATTACTTAAAACTTGATTATTCTTAACAATTGCCACAGATGTTTCATCACAACTTGTTTCTATAGCTAAAACCCTTGTCATTGCTTGATAAATTGATATTAATATTGTCAGAATACTAGCACTAAATAAATTTGGTGTTGGTATGAATAAAGTATTGTAAAATCAGACAAACAAGAAATACCTGCGGTGGGTCACATCGTGGTAAAAATGTCTGTGGAGAATATGCAGAAGGCATTGCATAAATATTGGCCTACCTCGTATTTATCGAAACAGAAAATCTTGATTGTGAACTCAAGAATACCACTTCAAAACAATCGCTTTTGGAGTTGGAAAAATGTAAATAAGAAAATCCCTACTTTTAGCTTAATTTAGCAACAGAAGTATGGATAATTGTCAACACTTTGTAATAAAAGGAAACAATTCCATGAGACGATTGTTGGCTTTAGTTTTAGCCATTAGTCTTTGGGTAACTTGTGTACCTGCAGCATCAGCATATAACTTAGTACCTTGTTCAGAATCACCTGCTTTTCAGGCACGAGCCGAAAATGCTCGCCCTACTACCGGCGATCCCGAATCTGGTACAAAACGATTTGAACGTTATTCTCAAGAACTTTGTGGAGAAGACGGTCTACCTCATTTAATAGTAGATGGAAGCCTGAAGCATGCTGGCGACTTCACCATTCCTAGCATTTTATTCTTGTATATTACAGGTTGGATTGGTTGGGTAGGTCGTTCCTATCTTCAAGCAGTTAAATCTGAGAAAAATCCAGAAGAAAAAGAGATTATTATTGACGTACCTTTAGCAATCCAAAAAATGTTAGGTGGCTTTTTATGGCCTATGCTAGCATTAGGTGAATATACCTCTGGTAAAATGTTTGCTAAAGACGACGAAATTACTGTTTCCCCTCGCTAGAAAAGTGACCAACGGAGCAGTTAAAATTAGGTAGTTTTAGTCAGTATAAAAATACTGATTAATAATTACCAACCTTATCTAAAACAATGTTTAATAGAAGCAATCAGTAATCAGTAATAAGCAATCAGCAAGATCATTTTTTTTAATGTGCAAAAAGGGGATTTAAACCTTTCATAAACAATAGTTTTTGGGAATTTTACCTAATAAAAGCTGATAGCTGAATGCTAAAAGCTGATAGCTAATTAACATTGGCTGAACAATACCTGATTTAAAAATCAGTTTCAGGAGAAATATTCATGCAAGACTTACTTAAGTATCTTTCCACAGCCCCTGTTTTGGCTGCAATTTGGATGACTATCACAGCCGGAGTTTTAATCGAATTTAATCGCTTTTTCCCAGACCTGCTTTTCCATCCAATGTAAAAGCAAAAAAGTTAACATTTTGAGTTAAGTCAAAATTTATCTGGATTATCTGAACTATTGAAATATTCAGATCGAGTCTAATAGTCTGAAAAAAGATTTAGATCAAATTCAGCCTCAATTGCAAAGTTAAAAATGGTGGTGAATACAGAAATCAATATTCTCAATTAAATACAGTTGAAAATTTGATTTCTGACACCATTCTATATATGGCAGTTGTGATATTAATGAAGTAGAATATTTATTGATATTCTCTACTGCTTATTTCTCGTCTCCTAAAATCCAAAACTTGTATATCTTAACCTTGGTGAGAAGCGGTATACAAGAAAGGTAAAATCAAAAACTTTAAGACCTCTGAAAAACTGACTTAATGAAATCCTATCTCGCTGCAGCAATATCAATGACAAGCGTACCTGACTTGTCAAAAAATTTAGCACAAGCAGAAGAATTAATAGACTTAGCTATCCGTCAAGGTGCAGAATTAGTTACCTTGCCAGAAAATTTTCCCTTCTTAGGTAAAGAGGAAGAAAAAATATCTCAAGCAGAAGCGATCGCTACAGCAAGTGAAAAATTTCTCAAAACAATTGCTCAAAAGTACCAAATCACAATTTTAGGAGGTGGCTATCCAGTACCGACAACAGATGGCAAAGTCTACAATGTTGCATCTTTAATTGAGCCTAATGGCATAGAAGTAGCAAGGTATGAAAAAGCCCATTTATTTGACGTTAACTTGCCTGACGGTAATACCTATCGAGAATCAAAGACCGTCAAAGCAGGTACTCAGCTACCATCAATGTATCCATCCAAAGATTATGGGAATTTAGGTATATCAGTATGCTACGATATAAGATTTCCAGAACTCTATCGACATCTCTCAAATGCAGGAGCTGAAGTTTTATTTATACCAGCAGCCTTCACCGCATATACAGGAAAAGACCATTGGCAAGTATTACTCCAAGCGCGGGCCATAGAAAATACCTGTTATATTATTGCCCCAGCTCAAACAGGTAATCACTACGGCAGAAGACAAACTCATGGCCATGCAATAATAGTTGATCCCTGGGGTTTAATATTGGCAGATACTGGGGACAAACCAGGAGTGGCGATCGCAGAAATTGACCCTACTCGCCTAGAACAAGTCCGTAGACAAATGCCATCTCTCCAGCATAGAGTGTTTTAGTTGTAGGAATAAATTTCTATATAAGGTTGCTTGAAAAAGATAGTTTTAATCTCTACGATACTGCTTTTTTTTGGATAATTTTTGTAAAAATGCAAGATTTTTGAGGCTCAAATACTCATGTTCTTGCACTTTATATTTATTAGACATCTCCGATAATCAAAAATCAAATCAATTATAGCGTAGAAATAATCAATTTTTTCCCCTATTTCCTGCTCCCTACTCCCTACTCCCTCTTTTCTGGAGAGGTCTATTCAGCAATCTCTATTATAGATACCTCCAACTATAAAAAGCATAACTCTAGTGCAGGATGACGGAAATAAGTGACCAGTAACAAAATACTCAAAGCCTTACCAATCAAAACTTCTGAATTCTGAATTCTGAATTCTGACTTCCGCGTAGCGGTACTAGTATCTTTTATAATCACTACAAAATATTTTTATACCCCAAATACTAACCCTCTGTACCCAAAGTCCTGCTAAATTAAATCAGAGTGATTTAGAAAGATTTAATGTTTACTTCAATGGCAGGGTCCAATTTTTTTAGCGAAATTTTCTTATTTCCTTTGTCAGGCAATATTCAACCAATCATGGCTACAGCAACAGAAACAGGAGCCGAACCAGCAATGGTAGTAGCAGGAGTTCTTCTGAGCCTAGTGGCCATTTATATAGCTAGTAAAGCAGGGGGCGAATTTTTTAACTGGCTAGGTTTTCCACCAGTATTAGGAGAACTGGTAGGGGGTGTAATTATAGGTATTTCTGCCCTAAACTTAGTAATTTTTCCAGAAAGTGGGGCTGATAGTTCTTCGTCAGTAATTATTAGCCTCTTAGAGGCAACAGCAGGTCTAGCTCCTGATGCTGCTGAGGCTACATTTCAAGTCCAAAGTGAGGTACTAGAAGTTCTAGCAGAACTAGGTGTCATCATTTTGTTATTTGAAATTGGTCTAGAATCTAACATTAGAGACTTAATGCAAGTCGGTATTCAGTCCCTTATTGTTGCAACTGTCGGAGTTGCATTGCCATTTATTGCAGGTACAGCAGGAATGATGCTAATATTCCATGTCTCAGCAGTACCAGCAATTTTTGCCGGGGCTGCCCTGACAGCGACCAGTATCGGTATCACTTCCAGGGTACTAGCAGAAATTAACCGTCTCAACACACAAGAAGGTCAAATTATTCTTGGTGCTGCAGTTATAGATGATGTCATGGGTATTATTATCCTGGCAGTGGTAGCAAGTTTAGCGAAAACTGGCGAAGTAGATGTAATCAATGTTGTCTATCTAATTGTTAGTGCTAGTGTATTTTTGGTGGGCGCAATATTGCTAGGTCGTTTCTTCAATGAGACTTTTGTTTTCTTTGCTGAAAAATTTAAAACCAGAGGAAGAGCAGTTATTCCAGCTTTGACAATTGCATTGTTTATGTCTTACGTTGGTGCTGCTATCCATTTGGAGGCAATATTGGGAGCTTTTGCTGCTGGATTAGTTTTAGATAACTTAGATGAAACAGAGGTTGGAAAAGAATTGGAAGAATTAATTCGTCCTATTTCTGATGTGATCGTTCCTATTTTCTTCGTCACTGTGGGGACAAAAACTAATCTAGGGGTACTTAACCCAGCTATTCCTACTAACCGCGAAGGTTTAGTAATTGCCATCTTCTTAATAGTAGTTGCCATTATTGGTAAGGTTGCCTGTGGTTTTAGTGTATTTGGTTTGGGTTCAGTGAACCGTTTAGCTATTGGTGTTGGTATGGTGCCACGGGGTGAAGTTGGTTTAGTCTTTGCCTCAGTTGGTTCTGCTAGTGGTGCTTTATCCCCAGCTTTGGATGTAGCAATTATTCTCATGGTGATTATTACAACATTCTTAGCGCCTCCCCTCCTACGAGTAGTATTTGGAGAAGCAGAAGCAGAAGAAGTTCCAGAAACTTCTGGTTAGTTTTGAGGCGTTGCTGAATGCCGGTATAGTAGCTCAAGAGTCAGATAGGTGAGTTACACAGAAGACAAAGGAGTTTTTTCCAAACCTTCGTAGGAAGAAGATATGATTTGATCTTATCAATGATTCTTTATTTACCTGAATCAGAAACTCTATACCTAAAATCAGCAACGCCTACCTTTTATGCAGATAATCAATTTAGCTCAAAAGTCTCTGTGTAGAAAAACCAAAGAGTCTAAGTTTCCGTCAGGAAAAAGCGCAAATCCTCCTGGAGAGACAAAAGACAGCAGAAAGTCCCTACCAGTGATGGAAAGGGAATCCTGCATTGTCTAGTAGAGTAGCGTTGGGAGGATGTCAAGTTAGTATGATATCAAATCTGGTAGCATCGGTATAAAAAAGCAGAGAAAACGGGTTTATTAAATACCCCACTATACTAACATCTACTTGTCATAAACTCGGTTTCTTATAACACTTCCATTGCAAACGGATTTGATATGACTTGCGCTTAAGATGTCTTACATTTAATTGCTTCGAGCAACAAAGTTTTGAGCAACACTACTGACTTTGCCCAGATAAAATTGAATAGGCAAAAATAGCAGCTTGAGTGCGATCGCGCAAATTTAACCTCCGGAGAATATTAGTAATATGATTTTTGACAGTCTTCTCAGAAATGTATAGAGTTTGAGCTATTTCTCGGTTATTAGCACCAGAAGCAATTAACTGTAAAATTTCTTGTTCTCTCGGAGTTAAATCTTGCCAACTTTGGTCTCGGTTATTAACAGGAATTGAGATTTGAGAAATCACTTTTTTACCTATACCAGGTCCTAATTGTGTATAACCTTTATATACAGATTGAATTGCCTGAGCTAATTCTTCTGAAGGTGTGTCTTTTAATAAGTATCCTGCTGCTCCATATCTCAATGCTTGAGTAACATATTCATTATCATCAAATGTAGTTAATATTAACACTTTTATCTCTGGAAAACGCTGAGTAATTTCTTTAGTAGCAGCTACTCCATCCATAATGGGCATTCGTACATCCATTAAAACTATATCTGGTTGTAGATTTTCTATTTGATGTATTGCAGTTGCTCCATTTTCCGCTTCTCCCACTATTTCTAAATGATTTTCTAACTTTAATAAAGCTTTTAATCCACGGCGGATTAAATTTTCATCATCAACTAATAAGACTTTAATCATAATTTATATAGAATAGGTATGGATGGAGAAATAATTGATAATTTATGGATAATATTCGAGATTTATAATAAAATGTACAATTAATTTTGCATAAACACTAATGTGTAATTAGTTTTGCATAAGCACTTATGAAATACAAAAAATTGTCCTCCTTATGAAGCAGCCCATCTTCCCATCAATTTTTGGTAGAAAACATTAGCATATTTTATATAATATAGCGTTTTTAATACGAATAAGGTACACCTATATTTTTTTCTTCCCTATTCCCTATTCCCTATTCCCTATTCCCTAAAAGAGGGAAAATTAACAATTATTTTACATCCTGCACCAGGGTTAGTCAAAATCTCTAACTCGCCTCCTAATGCTAAAGTACGTTCTCGCATTCCCTGCAAGCCAAATCCAGTAGTATTTTGTTTTAAGTTGAATCCTTTGCCATTGTCTTGAACAATTAGATGTAAATTTGTGGTAGTGAAAATAGAAATTTCTACTGTAGTTGCTGAGGCATATTTATAAATATTAGTTAATGCTTCTTGCACTATACGATAAACAGCAATTTTTACTTCATAATTCAGGGAATAATTGATACTTATATTGCTTGTAGGTAAAATACCAGTAGACTTATAAAAATCTGCTATTAAATTAGCGATCGCTGATTCTAAAGATTCATTTAGCCAGCAATTATCCCGTAAAGCTGCCACTGACTGACGTACTTCATTTAAAGCTTTTGAACCTAATTGTTTAGCATCTGCCAAAAATTCCATTGATTCTTCCGGTTCTGATTTTCTCAGTTTCCAAGCTGCCTCTAAACTAACATTTAAAACTGTTAAATAATGTCCTAAAGAATCGTGAATTTCCCTAGCAATCCGATTTCGTTCTTCTAAAGCGACAATGTTTTCTATTTTTCTGGCATATTGTCGTAGTTTTTCATTGGCAATTGCTAGTTCTTCTCGACTTTTTCGTTCTGACATTACTGTTTTTACTAATAACTGAAGAAAAATTATCAATAACCCAAACATAATTATTGAGGTGAATAGAACTAAGATAAATCTTTCTCTAAGCAATAATGGAATTATAGTCAGTTTTTGTAATCTTTCAATTTGAATAAGTGTAAATACAGAAAAAACAAATATATTGATAATTATATTTTGCTGCTCGGCAAAAATCAAACAATCGCGAATTACTAAAATTAGACATAACATTGGAGATAAATGTAAACCACCAAAGAAGGTCATAATAATTATTAAAATAATTTCGACAGTAGTGTAGATAATTTTATAGTAACGGGATTTATTAATCGGTAAAAATATTCCCATTATGCTAAATATTATCAGGATAAAAAGATTGATATAGAGTAGATTTGATACTTCTGCTGCGGGAAAAAAATGTATTGGACGACGACCATATAGAGGGAATTTAAGAATTTGACTTAGAGCAATGATTCCCAATAAAATCCATTCTAAGTAGAGTAAAAAACGAATAGGATGTTTACTTATTTTAGATAAAAAAATCATCATAATCATAAGTTTGTAGAGAATTGATCTGGGCACAATTTTAGCATAAATCATCACAATAAAATTTTCAGAGTTAATCGTAGGACTAAAGTCCTAGAAAAATTTAGGACTTTTTTCTCTAGTTATTTGAGAGGGGTAACTTGTACTTTAGATTTAAGTAAACACAAGTAGCAAAAAAATAATTGCGAACAAATACAATGAGGCGATCGGCCAGATAAACAAAAACAGGACTTACCCAGAAACATTATAAATATCTAGTGTTTAGAACTAAAAAATAGATAAGTTCTGCAAGAAAACCAAAATATTAAATGAGGAAAAATTAATTATGAGACGTTTATTTAGAAGAGGACTATTTTCCAACTTCAACTCGGAGGGAATAGAAGGTACTTCAGGAGATGGTAGCCTACTCAATACCTTAAGAAATAATATCGGTTCCAACTTCGAGGGCATAGAAGGCATTCCAGGAGATGCTAGCCTACTCAATACTTTAGGAAATAATATCGGTTCCAACTTCAACTCGGAGGGAATAGAAGGCATTCCAGGAGATGGTAGCCTACTCAATACCTTACGAAACAATATAGGTTCCAACTTCGATGGCATAGAAGAAATTCCCGGAGATGGTAGCCTACTCAATACCTTACGAAACAATTTAGGTTCCAACTTCGAGGGCATAGAAGGAATTCCCGGAGATGGTAGCCTACTTGATACCTTACGAAACAATATAGGTTCCAACTTCGAGGGAGTAGAAGGTATTCCAGGGGATGGTAGTCTACTCAATACTTTACGAAACAATATAGGTTCCAACTTCGAGGGAGTAGAAGGTATTCCCGGAGATGGTAGTCTACTCAATACCTTAGGAAACAATATAGGTTCCAACTTCGAGGGCATAGAAGGAATTCCCGGAGATGGTAGCCTACTCAATACCTTAGGAAACAATATAGGTTCCAACTTCGAGGGAGTAGAAGGTATTCCAGGGGATGGTAGTCTACTCAATACCTTAGGAAACAATATAGGTTCCAACTTCGAGGGCA
>NZ_JBNHER010000222.1:0-5233 GCF_050015975.1 Dapis purpurea BLCC-M126
TCAATCCTCTCGGTTTTAACCAGAGGTAATTATCAATTATCCATTATCCATTATCCATTAATGAAATGAGCTTATCCTAAGTCATGCTACAGATTCATGTCGCGGAGCGAAACAATCTCTCTTAACTGAATTAGGAGGAGCAGAAAATATAAAATTTCCTTTTTTATGCCCTTCTAAAGAGAAGACTATTAACCCTATTTTTTGCTCATTACCAGCTTTTTGAGTGCCAGATATTCAATATAATAATTTTCATGGCATTAAAGTTAATTTATAATTATAATTTTTACAAAAATCATTCTTTTTCCTGAATTAATTTTTTGTTTATTGTTGGCAAAATTTAAATAGATATAATTCCTCTGGTAGTTCAGATGCTACATCTAGATCTACACTTTTAGGTACAAATAAAGCCATGCCAAATTCACATTTTTCAGTTGTACATTTATCTGGTCGTGCTGTAATCCGATAATCACTATTTTCCGTGGGAGTAAAAGAGATGACTGGAATGCCATCTTGTTTTTCATCATTTAGTATTTTATTACGTTGTTTATTTTCCAGGCTTAAATTTAAGTTACTACAATTATCATCACAGACTGCCAGGATAGTGTAAGATACATCTGCAGACAATTCTGCTGTAAAGGGAACTTCTACTCTCTCTTTAACTTTTCCAATTAGTGGCCAAAATACTAATTTTTTACCAGCTTTTTCTTGTTCTTCTACTGTCTCTTTTAATTTACATATTACTTGTTCTTGTTCGACACTCAGTTCTATATTTGCAGCACTTGCCACAATTGCACCACCAAATATAAAACCAACTCCACCTAAAACTAATTTTTTGACATCCATTAATTTGCCCAAGGAAAAATTTTTACTCAACTACAGTCAGGAGTCTAACATAACAATAGGGAATAGGGAATAGTTCATTAATTGATAATGGATAATGGATAATGGATAATTACCTCCGGTTAAAACCGTTCTTGATTGAATCTAAGGAAATATTATTTCTTGATTTCCTCTTGAAATAGAAGGCTTTATACCTTTATTTTTCGGTAATAGGGAATGTGGGGAGATGAGCAATAAGTAAATAAGATTTATCCCATCAACTGAAGTAGGAGTTACTGATAACTAATAACTAATAACTGAATATACTCTATTTAGTCTCCATCCAATTTTTTCCTCCATGAAGATCTACTATTAGGGGTACTTTTAAATTTACGGCATTTTCCATTGTAGATTTAATTACTTGTTGCAATTCTTCCGACTCTAACGGTGGTACTTCAAATACTAATTCATCATGCACCTGTAATAATAGTTTGGTCTGATAATTTGTCAATATTTCATTCAGTCTAATCATGGCTATTTTGATAATATCTGCACTGGAACCTTGAATGGGTGAGTTAGCTGCTGCTCTTAAAATTTGAGCATCATTTTGACTGAGTTTTAATTCCTGTAAATTAATTTCATCTATTTTTTCTCCTTTTAGATCGCGGAGAGTTTTAGATTCAAATTCAAAATAACGTCGCCGACCTAATATTGTTTCTACATAGCCTAGAGCAATCGCTTGTTTTTTCAAGTTATCTAAATAAGCAAATACTTGAGAATATTGTTGTTTATATCTTTCTAAAAAATGTTTACTTTCTTTGACTGTTATTTTGACCGACCTTGCTAATTTTTGCGCTCCCATTCCATAGATTACGCCAAAGTTTATTGTTTTACCAACTCGTCTTTCTTCTGGTGAAATTTCCTCTTTTTCAAATAATAGTTTAGCTGTGACTGTATGCACATCTTCATTATTTTGATAAGCTTCTATTAATACTGGTTCTTGACTCAAATGAGCTAAGATTCTTAACTCTATTTGGGAATAATCTGCTGCTACTAATAACCAATTTTCTTTTGGCAGAAATGCCTGACGAATTTGCCGAGAAAATTTTGTACCTATGGGAATATTTTGTAAGTTTGGTTCGGAAGAGGATAAACGCCCTGTATCTGTTTGAGTTTGATTAAAATTTGTATGTACTCTTTGAGTATCTGAACGAACTAATTTCGGTATGGCTTCGACATAAGTAGAAAAGAGTTTGTATAAGGTTCGATGATTTAATATTTCATCAATGATGGGATGATGTTGAGTTTCTGTTTGTAATTTTTCTAGGACTACTACATCTGTAGAGTAACCTGTCTTAATTTTTCGAGATTTTCTCTGATTTTGATTTAGTATTTCAAATAACAATTCGCTTAATTGAGATGGGGAGTTGAGGTTTAATAAGTTGCTGGTTTCTGCTTGATTGATTTGTTGTTCAATCGTTGCTAAATTTTGTCTTTGTTCTTTTGATAATTTGCTGATGTATGCTTTTAGTATTGGGCTGGATATTGCTTTTTTTAATTCTTGTTGATTGGTAAATGAATTGGAGTCTATCTTATGAATTTCTGTTTTGAGATGTTCTTGTAAAATTATACTATCTAAAGTTTGACAAGCTCTTTTTTCAATTTCCTCTAAATCTTGTTTCAGTTGGATTGAGAATTTTTTGAGATATTCAATATCAATCCTAATTCCATCATATTCCATTTCTGCTAAAACAGATTCTAATGGCTGTTCTATATCCACTAATAATTTGTACAAAGATTTCTCAGCAGATTGATTTTTATCAGCTTTTTCTAATTCTCCTCTTAATTTTTCTACTAACTTAAATGTCACAAAAACTTGAGTACCACAATAGTCAGCAATTTTCACAATATCTAGGTCGGCAATAGTTTGATTTTTTGATACCACATCGTTATAACTATGTAAATTTATCCCCTTATCTGTGAGGTATCTAATATATATTTCTTCCAGACTATGTTTTGCTCCAGGATTTAATACATAACTTGCCAACATTGTGTCAAAAATAACTCCAGCTAATTTAATTCCTTGACAACGAAAAACCAATCTATCAAATTTAGTATTCTGAAAAACTTTTGGATATTCGGCACTTTCTAAAACTGGTTTTAAAGCCTCTAATGCTTTTGCCTTATCCAGATTTTTACCAATTTTATGTCCGGTAGGAATATAGGCAACATCTTCTATATTTTTTCCCCAACAACAACCTATTCCAACTAACTCCGCATCTCTAGGTTCTAAAGATGTTGTTTCCGTATCCCAAGCGACGGGAGTCTCAGGATTTTTCTGTTCTTTTAAAATATTTACTAACTCCTTTAACTTTTCTGGAGTATCAATAATTTGAGGCTGAATTTCTGATTTTGTCGAAATTTGCTGTTGAGCTACCTTTGTATCTTCTACGCTGAAAAACCAATCATCACTTTCTACTTCAACTAAAGTGTTTTTCGATTTTTCTTGCTGCTTACTTTCTGGCTCATCCGGCAAAGACTTAACTCCTGCCAACCCATTAAACTGCTGTTCTAAATTTGGAATTTGATTCAGGAAATGTTCTAATTCCAGCCTTTGCAAAACAGGTTCAATTTCTGAGCGCGAAAATCTTTTTACCTGACAATCTTCTATCTCAATATTTAATGGAACATTTACTTCAATTTTTGCCATAAACTGAGAATGCTCCGCCTCGGTTTTTCCTACTATTAACTTTTTCTGATTTGCTCCTTTAATTTTATCTAGGGAAGCGTAAATTTCTGCGAGACAACCATATTCATCCAACAACTTCACAGCAGTTTTTTCCCCAATACCTCTAACACCAGGAATATTGTCAGACTTATCTCCACAAAGAGCCTTATAGTCAACAACTTGACTAGGCAAAATACCCAATTTTTCCTTAACTTCTTCAGAAAAAAATTCTTTAGGAGTGCTACCTTTACCCGCAGCTAAATGTAAAACACTAATACCTTTTTCTACATCTATTAATTGAAATAAATCTTGGTCTCCCGAAAGAATTTTTACACGAAAGCCAGCAGCACTGGCTTTTTGTGCTAAAGTTCCTAATATATCGTCAGCTTCATAACCAGGAGCAGTAATAACTGTTAAATTAAAAGCTCTTAAAAGGTCTTTTAAATTTTCTAAGTCAGTAATTAAATCTTCTGGTGGTTCTGGTCGATCTGCCTTATAATTTTCATCAGCTTTATGGCGAAATGTAGGTTGTCCTAAGTCAAAGGCGATCGCTAAATATTCTGGTTTTTGGGTATCTATTACTTCTAGTAAAGATTTTAGGAAGCCAAAACAGACACTTGTCGGAATGCCTGTAGAAGTTTTCAAGCCTCCACTACGACTTTTAGCAAATGCGTAGTAGGAACGAAAGGCTAGAGAATGGCCATCAATTAAAAGGGTCGTAGGAGGGTTAACGGACATTTGAGATTGATATTTTGGGATTTTGCTCTATTTTAGCGGCTAGGTAACGATGGAAATTGAGGTGTACTTATTTTTCAAGGCTGGCTTTTCTATTTACCGGAAATACTACCTATATATCTAGATTTAGCACTATAGTTTTCTGATAATATTTCTGTTTTTGAATTGAGATTTTTAGAGAAGTAGGTACTAGATTGGGTAGACTCAGAAATTTTTCCCTGGTGTTGCTGTTCCATCGATCAGGAAATATGACTTATATCTATAACGTTATAGTTTTCTGATGAGATTTCTGTTTTTGAATTCAGATTTTTAGAGAAGTAGTTACTAGATTGGGTAGACTCAGAAATTTTTCCCTAGTGTTGCTGTTCCATCTGTCGGAAAATATGACCTATATCTATAACGTTATAGTTTTCTGATGAGATTTCTGTTTTTGAATTGAGATTTTTTCAGGAAGTAGGTAGGGTTTGCTGATTAAGTCTAAAAGCACTTACAGATAAAGGTTTTAGCCTTTTTAGAGCTAAAAAAGTGGAAGCTTTTCCCTCCCTAAAGCTGAAAATGCTTACATTTTGAGGAGACAACGGCTGAAAAATTGAGTGACAATTCTTTCTCCTACCTCATCTGTAATTCTCATTCCTCTTGACTCCTGACTCCTGACTTTTATACTCCACAAAAATAGTGATTCAGCAAGCCCCAGGTATTAGGTCAGGTAGACTCAGAAATTTTTCCCTAGTGTTGCTGTTCCATCTGTCGGAAAATATGACCTATATCTACAACGTTATAGTTTTCTGATGAGATTTCTGTTTTTGAATTCAGATTTTTATAGGAAATAGGTGGTAGGTCTGGTCGGTCGATTTTCAGAAGGTTGACTTTTCTCTGTGTGGCAAAATATGACTTATATCTATAACGTTATAGTTTTTCTGGCGAAATTTCTGTTTTTGAATTCAGATTTTT
>NZ_JBNHER010000222.1:5333-16233 GCF_050015975.1 Dapis purpurea BLCC-M126
ATCTATAACGTTATAGTTTTTCTGGCGAAATTTCTGTTTTTGAATTCAGATTTTTCAAAAAGTAAAAAGTAAGTAGTAGGTGAGGTAGACTCAAGCAATTTGTCCCTACTCTGGCTGTTCTATCTCTGGGAAAATATGAGCTCTATCTATAACGTTATAGTTTTTCTGGCGAAATTTCTGTTTTTGAATTCAGATTTTTTCAGGGAGTAGGTAGTAGGTGAGGTCGAATCAGTTAATTTTCTTCTAGTCTGGCTGTTCTATCTCTGGGAAAATATGAGCTATATCTATAACGTTATAGTTTTTTGATGAAATTTCTGTTTTTGAATTGAGATTTTTTCAGGGAGTAGGTAGTAGGTGAGGTAAACTCAGACAATTTTTCTCCAGTCTGGCTTTTCGATGTGTCGGAAAATTTTAGCGAATTTCTAGCACTATAGTTTTTGGCACTGTAGACTCAGAAAAGTAATATGGCATTTTGGTAACTTTACAGTCAAAATGGAAGTAATTGTTGATTAGTTTCGATTAGACTATCATACTAACTTCAAAAAAATAAGACTTTCCGCAACTCAATACCACTAACTACTAAGTATTTTTCTAATGTGGATGAAATCAACCAATACTATAAAATTCTAGAACTTGAACCTGGTGCTTCTCTAGAAGAAGTAAAAGAAGCTTACCGAGATTTAGCTTTTGTCTGGCATCCAGATCGCTTTGTCCACAATACTCGTCTACAAGCAAAAGCTCAAATTCGTCTGAAAGAGATTAATGAAGCTTACCGCAAATTGCGCTATTTTTTAAGTAATTCTCAATACCAAGTTGCTCCAACAAAACCAACTCCCAATCAAACACAACCAACACCACGTCGCCCCTCAACTCCTCCTAACCCTTCTACTGCTCCTCCGTCTCCTCAAAGACCACGAAATTCTAACAATAATCAAGGTTTTCAGCAGGTATATGTTCATACATCCACTCGTCAGCAAAATTCAATAAATTCTTATATTCCTTGGGGTAGCTTAATTGGTACTTTCTTTTTTTATGCTATGACTGCCTGGGTGTTAGTTATTTCTAAATCTCCTGTTTGGACTTGGGCTGTGGTTGAGGGTGTGGCATGGATGGGGATGACTGTTTTGGCAATTGAAGGGTCAAGTTCCCAGAGGTGTTGGGCGATTGCCATGTTGGGTGCTGGTGGAGGAGCAGGTTGGATAGCTGGAAATTATGTGGGGGGTATAATAACAGCTTTGGCATGGGCTATGGTTGGATGTAGTCTTGGAGTAATCGCTGGTACTGAACCAAAGGCAAGAACTGTTGCTGCTGTAGTGACTATTGGTGGAGTAATTGCTTTGGTAGGATTTGTAGCTGGCAATGGTGCAGAAAATATATTGCTTGTGGTTGTTGGTTCAATTGTTTGGGCTGCTGGTGGATTTGTTTTTGGGACAATAGTTGATGCTGTAATTGCCTCAAAGACTGGTACTGGTGTGGGTAGTATGTTGGGCTTTGTTTTAGGGTCTTGGGTTGGAGCTTGGTCTGCTGCTTGGAATTCTACTAGGTCTAAGACTGTGGCGATCGCTTTGGTTAGTGCTGGACCTGATATTATTATTGGGTCTTGGGTAGCTATTGGTATTGTGGCTGGAGTAATTGCTCAAATGGTAGCTGGAGAAAAGTTGATAGAGCTGTTTAATGGCTTTTTTACTTTTTTGATTTTGGCTATTATTTCTGGGTTAGGTTTAGGTTTTGGTTGGTGGCTTTCGACAAGTCTAATATAGTTTGGAATTTTAACTTTTAACTTTTGACTTTTGACTTTCTCTTCCATCTCTCAACTCAAATTTTACATTAAGTTTTTTCCTTCTTTTAATAATTGTTCAAACTTGGATGTAGGTAATGGTGGGCTGAATAAATAACCTTGAATTTCGTCACATTCGTGTTTTTGAAGAAAGTCTAGCTCCGCCTGAGTTTCTACTCCTTCAGCAATTACTCTTAGGTTTAAACTATGAGCCATTTGAATAATTGCAATTGTAATTGCTTCTGTTTTGCTATCTGCAGTTATATTGCGAATAAAGCTTCTATCTATTTTAATCACATCAAATGGAAATTCTCTGAGATAACTTAAGGATGAATATCCTGTACCAAAATCATCTATTGATATTTTAATTCCACACTTTTGCCATGATTTCATCATTCTACTTGCAGCTCTTTCATTTTGCATAACTAAGCTTTCTGTCACTTCTAACTCTAGGTTATTAGGCTTTAAGTCTACTTCTTGGATGATTTTAATAATCCGTTCTTGAAGATTTTTCTGCATAAATTGACGTCTGGATAAATTAACTGCGATTTGGAATGGAAAAAAACCTTCTTCCTGCCAGATTTTTGTTTGATTACAAGCAGTACGCAATACCCATTCTCCTATAGAAATAATTAACCCTGTTTCTTCTGCTAAAGGAATAAATTCTGCTGGTGAAACCAATCCTTTTTCTGGATGATACCAACGAATTAAAGCTTCTGCCCCTGTAATTTCACCAGTCTTAATATTAACTTTTGGCTGATAATAAACTTGAAATTCTGAACGTTTTAAAGCATTACGCAAATTGGTTTCTAAGGATAGTTGTTCTAGAGAAATCACAACTGCTTCTGACTTATGCAATTGATAATTATTTCCTCCTTTTTGTTGAGCATGATACATTGCTGCATTAGCATTTTTTAGTAGTTCATCTACTTCTATATCATCTAATGGATAAAATGTAATTCCTATGCTAGCAGTGATATAAACTTCATAACCTTCTAGAATCATTGGTTGAGAGATTATATCTAAAATAGATTGAGCTACATCAATGGCATCTTGTTTTTGTTTTACTGGCTTAAGAATTATGGCAAATTCAGCAGCTTCTAAACGAGCTAACATATCAATGCCAGTAATAGATTCCTTAAGTCTTTTCGCCATATTGCATAGTACCAATTCTCCATTTTTACTGCCCAATGTTACTTTGATTCTATTAATTCGATCTAAGTTAATATATAAGATAGGTATTTTCGGAAAATTTTGATATTTATGAGAGTCATTGATATTACATAAATCTCCTAAGCTAGCTTTATTATTATGGGATAAAATTTCATTTAGTCTAGCTCTAAATAAAGAACGATTTGGTAAAAGAGTTATTGGGTCATACTGATGTCTTTGAAGAGCTATTTCAATTGTTAAATGTAAGTTTCTTTCTTCAAAGGGTTTAACAATATAACCAAAAGGATTTGTTGCTTTGACTCTTTGTAGAGTTTTATTATCAGTATAAGCTGTCAAGAATATTATGGGTATTTGTAAGTTTGACTGAATTTGCTCCGCTGCTGTTACCCCATCCATTTCTCCTTGTAACATTACATCCATTAATATTAGATTTGGTTGCTTTTCGGCGGCGATTAAAATTGCTTCTTCGCCGGAAGAAACAATGTCAACAACTTCATAACCCATGGTTTTGAGACTATCTGCTAAATCTTCAGCAATAATACTTTCGTCTTCAACAATCATAATTTTTGATTTTGACATTATCTATGCACCTCTATAATTTATTATTATTTACACTATGAAAAGTTATTTTAAAAACTGTTCCTACTTCATTAACTCTCTGAATTTCTCCCTTAAGTTGCCTTACTAATGAGCAAACCAAACGTAATCCTAAAGAACCTGAATTTTTATAGTCTAAACCCTCTGGAAAACCAATGCCATTATCGCCAACTTCCAGAATAAACTTATTTTCATCATTCTCCTCATAATTGAAATCTATAGAAATATCCCCTACAGATTCTTCTGGAAAAGCATACTTAAGAGAATTAGAAACAAGCTCATTAATAATTAAACCACAGGGAACTACCGTATCAATATTTAAGAATACAGGAACTACTTTTACAGTTAATTTCACACCTCTTGCTTTAACTTCATAAGCTTGGAAGACATGAGAAGCTAAGTTGCGAATATACTCACTAAAATCAATCCTAGATAAATCTTTTGATTGATAGAGATGTTCATGAACTAGAGCCATCGATCTAACCCTGTTTTGACTCTCTTTTAACATCTCCATAACATTTTCATCTTGAATATATCTTGACTGTAATCTTAATAAACTAGAAATTACTTGTAGATTGTTCTTAACCCGATGATGAATTTCTTTTAATAGTACTTCTTTCTCTGCTAAAGATGCTTTAATTTGTTCCTCATTTCGTTTTCGCTCAGTAATATCACGAATTACAGCTTGAATAACTCTATTTTTGAATGACTTTTTCTCTCCATCAAAAGTATCTCCTACTTTCATTGCAGTCAACAAAACTTCTACTGGAAATTCCGACTTATCTGCTCTCTTGACTATCCACTCAAAATGATTATTACCTTTACATATTGCTTTGGCTATTTTTGTTTTAAGTAACTGCTGTGAAAGTTGCTTATTTTGTTGATATTCTGGATAAAAATCTGTTTGTTTTCTAGTCAAAAGTTCTTCTTTGCTACTCAAACCAAGCATGATTAACGTAGCACTATTACAGTCAATAAACCCTTTTTCATCTAGTAGAATCACAGCATCACTTGTCGCTTCATAAAGACTACGAAATTTTCTTTCAGATTCTTTGAGTGAGCTAATTAATTTTATGTTCATTGCCTCTGCTTGTTTCCGATCACTAATATCTATTCCGACTGAAACTACTGCTTTTCCTCGATCGTATTTCTGAACTACAATCAGGTAATTTTCTACAGTACCATTCACCTTAGTTTCAACTTCTTGAGACATTTGTTGTTCTGAGCTAGCAAAAAATTCATTAATAGATTTAACGAACTCTGAACTACTTCCAAGAAAACCTATTTCTTGACCAATAAATGTTTCTGGTACTAAATTAAAACTACCTGCTAATTTCTTGTTTACTCCTATATATCGTAAGTCTGAACTAATCCAAGAAATGAACCAAGGTACAGCATCTAAAACTGCTTGTAGCTGGTCTTTAGCTTTTTGGAGAGCTTCTTCTGATTTTTTACGTTCAGTTATGTCTGTAGCAGTACCAATAACACCTTGAAAATTACCCAGTTTATCTTGTAAATTAATCGCATTAAAGTTGAGATATACAGGTTTTCCATCTTGGCGTTTATGGATTGTTTCCCACTGAAAACTTGAGCAATTATCTCGATCAAAAATTTGTATTTCTGGGATATTTATTCCTTCTGGTTTAATTTTTTCTACTTCTTCTTGATAGATAAAATCTGTTAGGAAACGACCTATTATTTCGACTGGTTCATAACCATAAATGTGTTTAGCTGCTTGATTAACAAAAGTAAAACGCCCCTGAGTATCCAGAGACCAAATTAAATTTTGGGAAGTTTCTACTAGATGCCTATATTTTTTCTCACTTTCTGCTAATGCTTGTTCTACTCGTTTTCGTTCTAGAGCATTAATAAACATTTCTCCCATAATTCTTAACAAGGCAATAATATCTTCTGACCAGTTTTTTTCTTCTCTAACTGAGTCAAACCCTAAAAATCCAATAAAAGTACCACAATATGCCATTGGTACAACAATTAAAGATTTTATGGATTGGGAACGCAAAAATATTTTTGCTATCCCTTTTTCTTTTGAGAGTTTCGCTGTGCTAGGAATATAAATTGTTTCCAACTTTTCTATTTGCTCTTCCCATTCTCCTAATGCTGTAATTGGTATTTGTTTTCTTTGCTGAATTTGTGGTTTAATCCCCGCTGCACACCACTCGTAATTATTGTTGATATACTTACCTGTTTCATCAAGTAAAAATACATAGCTACGATCTACACCACTAAAAGTTCCTATCCATTCGAGAGCGACTTGAATACCTTGATCAATTTCGTCAGGAGCTAGATTAATGAAGTGGGTTGATAGAGTTGTAATTAATTCCTCAAAATTTAGTCTATGTAGTAGTTCTTCTCTTGCCTGCTTGTGTCTGACAATTTCATCTATAAGTTCTTCATTTGAAGCTCTTACATTAGATGTTCTTTCCTCAACTTTTGCTTCTAGTTCTTGTTGAGTTTTATCAATTTCTAACTGGGTTATTTTGCAGCTTGTGATATCAATATTTATTCCTCTTAATCCTTTTATTTTACCTGTTTCTGAAATTTGGGGAACTACTTTAGTTTCATATCTGATATCTTCTGCGTTCCAAAACCATTTAACTTGATTACCCGCCATTGCCAAGTCAATTTTATCCAATATTTCTTTATTGTCTCTATATAGATCAAAAATTGAAGATCCCACTAACTTTTCTGGTATTATTACTACTTGTTTTGATTGACACTGTGCAAAAGTAAATATACCTTTGCTATCTACTTCCCAAATAATTAAAGATGCTTGATTAATTATTGTTTGTAAACGTACTTCACTTTTTTGGAGAGCATTTTTAGTCCACTGATGTTCTGCTTTCTCTTTGTTTAACTCTTCTGTCAACTGAGCTAAATTTTGCTCTAATTTTTTAACAACGCTATAGATCATTGACATTGATTTTAGGGAAGGACAATATATAAAAATAACTTGAAATAGTATAAGTGTGAATATTTAACTTGAAGCTTTCCTGATTTAGCTTCAAATGAAAGTATTTATTCTCAATCTACTAAGTTATATACTAGCAAGCTATATTTATTGTATAATAGAATAGCTTTGATTAAATTCGTGAAATACAAAGGTTTTGAAATTTAGGAAATAGCTTAACTAGGCACAGGGAATAAAAAAGATCAAAAATACTATATCTAATTAAGCTCAGAATTACTCAGTAGTTAGATTTAATACCGTTTCACGGAACTCAGAAGTCATAACAGAGATTTTAATACTTAAAAATTCGATTATACACTAATTTAAGCTTATTATTTAATATTATTAGTTGCCAACTATTTGTAACATTTTTAAAGTAAATTTCTATAATTAAATGTTATAGCAATCCTAAATGATTTGTGAGAATTTTTATAATAGTTAAGATTGAGGAAAAAGCTTGAAAATTCTGACTCCTGACCCCTGACTCGCAACTATCACAAAAATATTACAATTGAAATAGGATTGTTCTATTATCTCCGAAGTGGCTGGAACGGACTTGAAGAAAGCAATTTCAAGAGTTTAGGCTGGATAAACATCTTGTTATATATTGAGGTTTATTTACCTCTACCTACCTATATAAAATTTTTAGTTCTTAATTACTCAGGTATAGTTGTTTGTCAAGATTAATTTGAGGAATAAGCCATGTAATTTTCTTTCTTGTCTACTATCCCTATCAATCTTCTTTAGTCTTATCTCAACCAATCATTTCAAAATTGACAGATCAATAGACTAAGGCTGCGGTATTCAGAATATTAAGATATGTGATTATGGGGTAAAAATTATCTAGAATACAATCAAAACTCATATTAGAAAAACTGTTTAAAAATTATGACTAATGATATTAATTTCAAAGAATTAGATAATCTAAAGCAACAAGTCAAAATAGATAATGAGCAAAAATAAGGTCTCAAGCCTCTTATTTTAAGGGAATAAAAAAAATAAACTTAAGTATTTCAACTCTCTAGCTTCAAGCGGAGGTACTGACAACTGATAACTGAAATGACCTTACCCAAATCAAGCAGACTAAAGTTTACTGATGATATAAATATCTGTCGCATTTTGAATAGAATGTTGCAAGTATCAGGCGCTTATGGGCGTATCGTATCGATCCAAAAGCTGCTATTCAAAATATGTTTAATATCATGTTCAGATAATTAGTTATAATAAACCTGATTCATTCTAAATCTACTTTTTCCCTCTTGACTCCTGACTCCTGACTCCTGACTTCTTCAATCATGATTTATAAGTATTCAACCGAACATGATTTAATTATATAAATGCAGGTTTTACTACTTGGGATTTACCAGACCATTATGGTCTTGCGAAGGACTTCATTAGAGAATTTAGACGACAACTAATAAATAATAGAGGAGTAGAGGCTTTATCTAACTTACAAGCTTTTACAAAGTGGGTACCAAGACCTACAAAAATGACTAAAAAGTTAGTTGATAAAAATATTGATATTTCCCGCACAATAATGAATGTGGATACTTTGGATTTAGTTCAATTTCATGGGTGGGAATATCAAAATAAAAATTATTTGGATGCTCTTAATTATATGGCGGAATTGCAGTCAGAGGGAAAATTTAAGCATCTGGCTTTAACTAATTTTGATACTGAACATCTGAAGATTATTATTGAAAGTGGAATTAAAATAGTTTCTAATCAAATTCAATTTTCTTTCAGTAGATCGTCGTCTTTTGGTAGAAATGGTACAGTTTTGTCAGAAGCATAATATTAAGCTTTTGGCTTATGGTACATTATGTGGTGGTTATTGTCAGAAAAATATTTAGATTCTCCAGATGCTCAAAATAGAAACCTTGGTACTGTTAGTTTGAGAAATTACAAAAATATGATTGATATGTGTGGAGATTGGAGTCTATTTCAAAAACTATTAAATCTTCTCAAAAAAATTGCTGATAAGCATAAAGTAAGTATCTCAAATGTGGCAGTTTGCTATATTTTAGAACAACCAACTGTAGCAGGTGCAATTGTCGGAGCAAGGCTGAGTATTTCAGAAAATTTTCAATATAATTCTCGGGTCTTTGATTTTAACTTAGATGTAGAAGATTATCGGCAAATTGATGATTTAACCAGAGAGTCACGGGATTTGTTTAAGTTAATTAGTGACTGTGGTGATGAATATCGAAGATAGGATTCAGGAGACAGGAGTCAGGAGTCAGGAGATTAAGTAAGCACTCATAAATTAGAATAAAATTATATAATTTTACTTCGATTTGGGAACATGGCTTATCTTATAATTTTTCTTGATGTTTATAGCTCAATCTATACTTATCTTAGCTGATTTTTTTAACATCAATTTTTTAGCTTAACTTTATACTGGCAAATAATACTTACAAAAGGATTTGAAAATATGTCTGATTCATTTACTTCAGAAATTAGCCATCGCATTTGTTCTCATATGAATGAAGACCATCAAGATGCCGTACTTTTGTATGCTCAAAAATTTGGTGGTTATCCCAATTCTACAGCAGCAAAAATGATTTCTATTGATGCTCAAGGTATGAACTTAACTGCTGAGTTTAGTGGGGAAAGTTTACCTATAAGAATTGAATTTGACCATACTTTAAAGGATGCTGAAGATGCTCATCATACTCTTATTCATATGGTCAAATTAGCTCGTAGTCAAAAATGAAATATGAGCAATTTTACGAAAGTTAAAATCAATAATCAAAAGCAAGATAGTTTTTCCTAAAAAGTTTAACAGAGCGGGATTTTAGCTAATTATTTGAAATAGTTAGTGTGGAACTATTTGTGAAATATTTAAGTGAATTAGTATGGTTACTCTTCTGCTCAGGATGGCTTGATGGAAGAGTAACTACTCCTAGTGGCGCCTCAAGCTTAAAATAGTGGAATAGATTTTTGACTCTTTACTTTGAAAAATCAGCATCGTAGGATTTTCCTAAAGTAACATTTAAGGCTTGACACGGCACTAGTTAGTATTTCCAGATTTTGGAGACCTTACTATTACGCAATAAAAAAACAGTGATGAATAAATTTTTGATTTTGAATTAATAAATTAGCACCTCTTTGATTTGTTTAGGTTGACTGAGCAATTATAGTCGGATGGGAAAGTAGATTGCTCTGGGGTTGGTATTGCCAGACTTTTGAAACTCTACTATTGCCTATAGAGGAATAGTGCTGAATAAATTTTTGATTTTGAATTAATAAATGAGTTTCTCTTGATTTATCAAGAGCGATCGCTCCATATCTGGAGAAAGAGAAGTAGGTTAGTTTGAGCTAACTATTTTCAGATGTAGGAAACTCTACTATTGCGTATAGAGCAATAGTGCTGAATAAATTTTTGATTTTGAATTAATAAATGAGTTTCTCTTGATTTATCAAGAGCGATCGCTCCATATCTGGAGAAAGAGAAGTAGGTTAGTTTGAGCTAACTATTTTCAGATGTAGGAAACTCTACTATTGCGTATAGAGCAATAGTGCTGAATAAACTTTTGATTTTGAATTAATAATTAGTTCCCCTTGATTTATCAAGAGCGATCGCTCCATATCTGGAGAAAGAGAAGTAGGTTAGTTTGAGCTAACTATTTTCAGATGTAGGAAACTCTACTATTGCGTATAGAGCAATAGTGCTGAATAAACTTTTGATTTTGAATTAATAATTAGTTCCCCTTGATTTATCAAGAGCGATCGCTCTATATCTGGAGAAGAAAAAGCATCTTCCTCTGGGCTGACTATTTCCCGATTCTGGAAATTCTACTGTTGCGTATAGAGCAATCGAGATTAATCACATTTTGATTTTGAATTAATAAATTAGTTGCTCTTAATTTATATCGAGCGCTCGATATAAATTTGCTTCAAGAAGAGTAAGAGGCTCTGAAGTTGGTATTTCTAGGATCTGGAAACTCTGCTGTTGCTTATAGAGAAATAGAGATGAATAAATTTTTGATTTTGAATTTGTAATTATCTCCTCTTGATCTGTCAAGAGCGATCGCTCCATATCTAGAGAAGAAAAAGCACGTTGCTCTGAGCTAAGTATTTCTAGACTCTGAAAATTCTACTGTTGCGGATAGAGCAAGAGTTATTTCATTTCCTTAAGCTCAAGGAGGCGGAGGATGAAAATTTTCTCTTTCTCATGCGGATAGTTTTTAGGCTCCTTAAAACGGCTTTCCTGAAACCTTTGTATTTCAAGAAAAAATACCAAATGGGTTCTATACGCAATAGTCGGAAATTTTGACGACTCATCTCTTCTTGCTGGATGCTTCAAAAAATGAATTAATCATTGCTCTATACGCAATAGTCAGAAATTTTGACGACTCATCTCTTCTTGCTGGGTGCTTCAG
>NZ_JBNHER010000223.1:0-13040 GCF_050015975.1 Dapis purpurea BLCC-M126
GAAGGAAGAAGTTGGAAGGAAGAAGTTGGAAGGAAGAAGTTGGAAGGAAGAAGTTGGAAGGAAGAAGTTGGAAGGAAGAAGTTGGAAGGAAGAAGTTGGAAGGAAGAAGTTGGAAGGAAGAAGTTATAAGGAAGAAGTTGGAAGGAAGAAGTTGGAAGGAAGAAGTTGGAAGAAGGAAAAAGTTACAATTGAGAGGGAAGAAGTAATATAATTTATATTGTACTTTAGGCTATTGTTAAAATATGGGTAGTCATCGAGAACAATATATATGGAAACGTGGAGTTAAAATGGCTATTAATTGCTACAAAATAACTCAAAATTTTCCTAATTCTGAACTTTACGGTTTAACCAGTCAAATTCGCCGTAGTTCTGTTTCAGTTCCATCAAATATTGCTGAAGGATATGGCAGGACAACTAAAGCTGAATATATACGTTTTCTCAGAATTGCTCTCGGTTCTCTCAGAGAATTAGATACCCAATTAATTATTGCTAAAGCAGTAAATTTAGCTGAACCAGAACTATTATCTCCTATCATAAAAGAAGTTGATGAACTACAACGTCTGATTATAGCTACTATTCACAAACTAGACAAATAATTTAATTTAATTTGCTTTCTTGCTACCTCCTTCTTCCTTACTCCTTCTCCCTTCTTCCTTTTATAGCTACTGTTGATAAATTAGACAAATAATTTACCCTCTTCCTTCTTCCTTCTTCCTTCTTACTTCTTACTTCCCTTATCTTTGCTCAACAACTCCAACTAAAGATTGCAAATCAAAATGTCGATCGCCTCCACTCAGACAAATACCTGCACTTACCACAGTTAAGTCATTTTTATTAATAGCAGAAGTATGACGTTCCCCATCCCTAGTCACCCATTCCACTTGCCAGTAATTGGAGCGATCGCGAAAATTTTGTAGCTCTCCCCCACCCATTGCCAATGCTTCTCTGAGTCTTTTTTCATCCTTTTGATGTTGCATTTTTTTCATAAATTCTTTCTTTTGTCGCGCCATTAAATCATAAACTGTTCTGATTTCTGGAGTCATTCCTTTAAACTTAACTTCTTTTGGTGGGGTAATATTTTTAAATGCTTCTCGTAACTCTTCTGCTATTAATGGATCAGCACGTCGATCTATATCTTCAAACCACCAAGAAGCACCATCAAATCTAGCAATTATTTGCTCAAACATTGCTCCTTCTGTTACTAGATGAACTGCTACAGGTTTAGCAAAACCAAATCTTTGTTTGCTATCAGATTCATTGGTTGGATATGCTAGCCATGTTTGCCCTTTTAATTGACAAGCAAGAAATAATCTTAGAGGTTTTAATAATTGGAAATATTCTTCTAGCTGAGGCAAACTTGGTTCTTCTATAAATTTGGCAATTTTTTCATTTATTGGTTGAAATATTCCCCATCCTGAATTTTTTTTTGGTTGACTTTCAAAGGTATAAATCATTCCCGCTACTCTGGTTTTTACTCGCCCGTTTTTAACGCAAGGTGCTAGAAATTGAATATTGGTTAATTCTACTTCTTGAGTTGCTAATTGGTTTATTAATTTACGAATATTTGTCATTTTTTTTAAGAAATAAGTTAGAAATAAGAGGCAAGAAGGAAGAAAAAGGGAATTTATAAATCTTTTTACCCTTGTTTTAACTTGGCTTGTGCTTTTAATAAAGAAAGAAGGAAAAATCAAAAATAATAAAGTTGAAAATTATCAAAATAATTGGGTCTAAAACCCCACTTTTTAAGGCGAAATATTTTTGGAGGGTTGCTCTAATCCCTGTTACAAAAATAACTTCTGACTTCGTTAAACCAGTCCCTATTACTATGAGGACTTATGGGATAAATGTTTGCATCCCACGACATAGGAGAAACAACAAATATCAATCTTCTTTCTTCTTTCTTCCTATTCCTTCTTTCTGCTATAGTAATCCTAAATGATTTGTGAGAATTTTTATAATAGTTAAGATTGACGAAAAACTTTGAAAATCATGACTCCTGACTCCTGACTCCTAACGACCACAAAAATATTACAATTGAAATAGGATTGCTATATATCAATTTTGTTTCTGTTGTTTTCGTTTAGCTTGTGCTTTTAACATCCGTTCTTTCAAAACAGCATTTTTAGCAATTATATCTGGGTTATCTTGATACCAAGGTGGAATATCATCATAGTCAGGAATACCATCATCTATTAAATAACGAGAATTAGAATTTTGAGGATAACCTTGAGTTACTCCACCTGCACAAATGACAAATAAATCAGTTTCTTGATCTGCTTTAATTGCTCTTTTAGCTGTGGGAGAAACTCGCACTAAATCCCCGCGTTGTACTTCTATTAATTCTCCATCAATTAGAATGACACCTTTTCCTGAAACAACAATATAAACTTCCTCTTGTTCCGCATGACTATGAGTAAATGTATAACCTTCATTGGGTGGTAAATTAATTAAACCAATACCTACACTTTGAAGGTTGAGTTTTCTGTAAGGATTAGTTAAATATGGAAGACTATCAAAGTCAAAACTAGCTTTGGTAAAATTTTGATTATGGTTTTCGTTCAGAGTCATTATTGTACTTTTCTCAGTTGAACAATAGAAAGCATGGGAGAAGAATTTTCTTCTGCCCCACATTATTTAATATTTATATACTACTATTATAATACAATATGATAATATCGCAACCTTGAGAAAAAAAATTGTCTAGCTCTATAACAAAAGAAAGGTGAGCTAGATAATATTTAAACGTTGATATGAAAATCTAGAGATCGCTAAGTAGAATGTGGTAAATTTTGGCATTATGTATCAACTGATACTATCCACCACCACCGCCACCACAACCGCCGCCACCGCCACCACCACCACCGCCACCACAGCCACCACCGCAGCCACCACCACCACCACCGCCACCGCCACCACCGCCACCAGGGCCACCAAAACCACCAGGCCCACTAGCGCCACCACCACTGCCACCACGGGGAGTGTTGCCACCTCCTCCACTACTACTACTAATAATGACGATCAAAGCCACTATAAATGGAAGCACTGAAAATATCGGAAATATCCAAGATATTAGGTATAATAATCCTGAAGAAGGAGAACTAACTGGTTTAGGAGTCAAAGAAGGAGAACTAACAGGTTTAGGACTCTGCCAATTTGGTTTTGCAACATCAAGAATATTATGAGGAAATAGTACCTGCACTTCTATTTCTTGTTGCGGTGGAATTGGTTGTTGAGCTATAAATTCTACAGTTGTTGAATTAATTTTTCGAGCGTTAGTTGGCACTCCAAAACTTTTATAAGTTTGAATTTTTTCTGATAAAACCTCCGGCAGTCGGACTATAATTTTGGCATTTTTAATAACAGCACTCCGGTTTGCAAATATAGCTTTCCAGTAAACCTTATCTCCACTATCATTAATATGTAAACCACCAATTACCCGATATTTTAATACAAAAGTATGAGCTTCAGGGGCATTGAGTTTATGTTGCCATTTAATCCATATCTGGTTATTTCTGATTCCAGTTTGACTAGGAATTTGTTCCTGATTTTCCCAAACTGTAATATCAGTAATTTTATCGACTTTATCTAGTGGAATATATCGATATCTTTGGTTTGTATGAGGTTGGGTGAAGACATATTTATGGGTTTCGCTGACCAACATATCTCCATATTTTTGCACATCTATTTCAACATTGATAAAATCCCAGTAAAAAGGTGAAGTTCCCTGAGCAATAGTTTGTAATGCAGGAGATAAACCAATAAATATTGCCACAAAAAAAGTTAATATTTTTCGTAGTTTAAATCTAGATTTTTTACGAGAGTATGGTTCTATCAAAACTGGTAATTCATTCATTTTTTATTTTGCTTAGTAGAGATGAAAACTTTTGTTGCAAATCCTGAAAAAATCAGAATTATCACTTTATAAGTAGAGAAATTCTTGATATTAAATTGATACTTAGTCAATTATCCAATAACCATTTTCTCGCCAATATTGTTCGTTTAAAGCTTCTTCTAAATTTTCTGGTTGAATCCAACCTTGGAACACTAATAGTTCTCCTAGTTTAAGATACAATAAAGTCTGAATATGTATTGCTTGGTTTAGTTGATCCTGGGAAATTAATTGTCTTCGCATTAAAATTTCACCTATTTTCATAGTCAAGTTTCACCTTAATTGATTTTGTCTGTTCATTACCTACTAGCTTTCATCAAGGTGAACTTATGCAGGTTCTGTAAAATATTTCTCAAAAGTGCATAAGTTCAAATCATCAGAGACTATAGTAAAAATGAAGTGAGTTGATGAAGCTTGAAATTTTATAGCGCTTTTTATTTCGGTAGACGACAAAGTAGGGACGTTGCATAACAAAAATGCGTTTCATGTTGCGCAGCAAAACGTCCCTACAGGGTTTTGGTAATGACAATGTGGTTTATTAACCTGAAAACTGCTGTAAATCCTATGAATCAATCTAATACGACTTGACTACTACCAAGATATTACAACTATAATTAGAATTGCTATATTTGTTCAATCTTTTGAAAGTATCATTAAAGCATAGCTAATACTAACTGCAAGAAAAGCTATAACTAAAAATGGTAATGTACAAAAAATTTGAGAAATTATTAAGCTGCTCAAGCACAAAAACTATTGTTGGTGTAAAACTAGAGATATTGAAAGAAACGTGTCAACTCATTAGAGAAATTGTTAATCTTAAATTGATACTTAGTCTATTATCCAATCACCATTTTCTCGCCAATATTGTTCTTTTAAAGCTTCTTCTAAATTTTCTGGTTGAATCAAACCTTGAAACAGCAATAGTTCTCCTAGTTTCAGATGCAATGAAGTCTGAATCTGTATTGCTTCCTGTAGTTGACTTTGAGAAATAAATTGTCTTCGCAGTAATATTTCACCCATTTTCATTGAAGTCTGAATATTTATTGCTTCCTTTAATTGATTTTGGGAAATAACTTGTCTTCTGAGCAAAATTTCGCCTATTTTCATTATCGTGTTTCACCTTAATTGATGTAGTCTGTTCATTAACTACTAGCTTCTATCGAGGTGAACTTATGCAGGTTATGTCAATTATTTCTCAAAAGTGCATAAGTTCAAATCATCAGAGACTATAATAAAAATGAAGTTAGTTGATGAAGCTTTAAATTTTAAATCTTATGAATTGATCGAACACAACTATTTATCAATTGTTAGACTATCAAATCAATAATTTATTAAACGAAAAGTTTGCTAAAAAATTAACCCTTGGCAAGTATAGTGACTGGGCATTAGGCTTAACTACAGCCCAAATTATTCCGATGCTATCAGCTATTGGTGAGTATGGCAAAGCTGGTATTCAATGGCCTGACATTGACACTAGACCAATTCTTTCTGAGAAAAGTCTTAATTCTTTAGGAATTATTTTACCGTTAAATGAAGAACAACAAAAAGCTTTTAACTTTCTTGGTAACTATTTTCGTAGCCAGGATAAGTTAAGTCCACCTTTTGACTATAGTAAACGATCGCCTAACGAAACTAACTGTTTTGTTGATAGCTATGGCAATTGAACATCACCTTCCCATTTGGAAACTTGAATATTTTTATTTCAATTATGATATCTAGCTTTATTTTGTCTTCTGTATTTGAAAGCTATTGTCTGTTTTTTGAAATGTAAAACTACTATAAATAATAGGATGTACGTTAGAGTTTTGGTCTTGATGCATAAAGATTACATAGATATAATCTGCATCAGCTAGTTTTGGATATTCTTGATTAACTAACTTAACTGTATTTTCAGCAATCTTTTGATGTTTTTGTTCTGTCAAATTCTCCCAACTTTTATCAGCAAAAGTAATTTGTAATCTTTTTATATAGTTAACGTCTTTTGTCAAATCAACGCCTAAATGATTACTGCTTTTAATATCAAAAGATGTACTAGCTACTCCTGGATGATGTTTGCTGAGAACTGTAGATAATTCCATTACATCTTCGAGTGTACTTATCATTCCACAACTACTCAGCAATAAAAAAGGAAAAAAAATAAGTGAAATTATCCCCTTGGGGAAAATAGGTATTGGTAAAAATCTACTAATTGAAATTCTAGGTTTGGTTTTTAGTAAGTTTATTTTCATAATAATAATTGATGCAGTCTGTTCATTAACTACTAGCTTCACTCTGGCAGAACTTATGCAGGTTCTACCAATTATTTCTCAAAACTGTATAAGTTCAAATCATCAAAGACTAGAGTAAAATAGAACCTTTAGGAAAATAAATTTTGAGTGCTAATGAGTGTAAATACTGATTCAATAAGGTAAGGTTGAATAATACTGTGGAGGAGTATAGGGAGGAAACAAATGGTTCTCAGCAAGAACTACTGGACATTACGCAAAATTGATTTAGCAAGCTATGATGTGTCTGGTTATCAGAGGGGATATGGAGAGGAGGTACTATTGCCTGTTCAGCAGCAATTTGAAATCTGGTTTCCGTCTATTGCTGAACTCGAAAAACTCTCCTCCCAAGATAACCGAAAAATTCAAGCTACTTTGCTATCTCACTTTCTATCTCAAAATTCTGCTTTTTCTAAACAAGCGAGCATAGCAGCAGGACTTTCTTTGCGTTGCTACATTTCCCATGCTATTGTTCATGCTTGTTACAAACTGGCTCAACAATTTGGCGATCGCTATAGTTTTTCTCACCTAGACTTGTTGTACCTGGTACTTACTGATGATGGTAAGATAAAAAGCATTGAGCAAGTTGAGGAAAACTCTCAGTCTTCTTACCCCTATTTTTGGGCGCATATTTTGAGAAAGTTCAATCCTAATAAAGCTGGACTCTGGAATTGGACTTATTTACTCACCCGTCGCCACCCAGAACTAACTCGAACGTTATGGGTGGAATTTGGTTTATCTTTAGCTACTCCTTGGGGAAAACTCAATGATATCAAGCGTTACCAAATGGAAACTCTTTCACCTCAAGAACGTGATGTAGTAGAAGTGTTTCATGGAGTATATCGGCACGACAGGCGAGAAAAGGGTGCAAGGGGAAAATGTCCTGAACCTTCTGAGTCTCAACTTCAGGAAATGCGCGATCGCCTTTTTCCAAGGGGAATTGTATATAATTCTTCAGATGAACTATTTGAGCAATTGAAAACTATTGCTCAGTTTTTACAGGAACAAATTTTAAATCCAACGGATATTTCACCTCCCTCTAATTCTTCAGCAATGGAACTTGAATTTCTAGACGAAAATCGCGATCTAGCTATTATGAATGCTATTGAAAATGTGCTTTCTCAACGTTTGCGGAAACTACAAAAAAGTGCATGGTATAGTGAATTTGCTCCTCATTTTTTGGCTAGTTTACGACTAATTTATTGTGAAAATCAGTCTCAAAGTGAAGTAGCTCGGCACTTAAATATGAATAATCAATCTCAAGTTAGTCGTATTTTAAAACTCAAGCAATTGCTCAAACAAATTCGAGAACAAGTAATGGAGCAATTGCTACAGATTTTGTTGAAGCAAGCAAACTTAAATTCAAGTCAAGGGGTTTTAGATCCAAATGCTTTTGATTCTTTAATTGAACTCTTAAGTCGTTATTTAGATGAAACCGTTTTTATAGAGGCATCTAAAGAAATTTCTACAGCAAAGAAACACAAAAAAATGACAAGTTTGTTCTCTGAAAAAATGCGCTCTTATCTTAAATATAGTCAGCCTATTAGATAATAAATAAATAGTAAAACAACTACATTAATTGTTCCATTAGTCACAAAAACCAACTTTTAAATTACAACAATAACCAGGAGAATTAATATGAATACTCGTTCTGATTCTGAGCAAATAAACAGACAGTATTACCGACAATTGCAGTTAGAAACTATTGATTTAGAACCTGAAGATTTTCAGCAAGCAACTCTCTTGAGTCGTAACTTTGATGACGAAGCCCAAAAATGGCAAGCTTATTTGAAAATCTTGGCTTTATTCGCACTAAAAAGATGGTTGAGCGATCGCCATTTAACATTAGATAATCAAATTGAATATCTACCACCTCATCAAATTATTAGTTCGGAACCAATAAGCAATCTGCAAGTCGGTGAATTTAAAGTCTGCTTACTGACAAATGAAAATATAGTAAATGAAAGAATAGAAATTCCCGAAAAAATGATTAATTCTCCAGATTTTGCTGCCCATTTATATGTATTAATACAGGTATTAGTAGAGGAAGAAGAAGCAACTTTAATTGGATTTATACGACATGATAAATTAATAAATCAGTCTTTACAAACAAACGAAAGAGAAAATTATAAACTTTCTTTGCCTGAACTAAATTCTGACTCCAGCCACTTAATTTTAAATTTAAAATATTTGAGTCCGGCAGCTATTAAAATTCCAGAAAATGCTTTAGTTGAATCAAAATCTTGGGAAAAATTAACAACCTGGTTAGAACATACTTTTACAGAAACTTGGCAACCTGTAGAAGAACTTCTAGGAAATCGTAAACCAATTATGCAAATGGCTTTCAGTTTAGATAAAACAACAGAAAAATTATCTCCCAAAGTAGTTAAAAAATTTCTCAAACAATTCCAAATGACTCAAAAACAAAGAGGCAAAATACAGCCAGATTTATCTCAACCTGAACTATCAGAGACAGAAGTCAATACAGCTCTAGTAAATATTTTACAAACAACAGAAGATGAAGAAACACGCTGGCAAGTTGCCGAATTGTTGTGGGAAATTGACCCTAGTCATCCAGCAACAGGTGTTCGTCGCGCTATCGATCTAGGAATGCAATTGGCAGGAGTGCCAGTGGCACTAATGATAGCTATTTTACCAAAGCCGAACCAAAGATTTGCTGTTCTTTCTAGAGTTTATCCTCTCCAAGAGCAACGCTTTTTACCAGCAAATTTAAAACTCATTGGTTTAGATGAAATGGGGGAATCTTTATTTGAAATTCGTGCTAGAGAACGAGATGATTATATTCAGTTTAAATTTACCGCCGATCCAGGCGATCGCTTTAGTCTTCAAGTTAGCCTTAATTCTGCCACTGTGACAAAGCACTTTATTATTTGAATAAAGTTAACTAAATAGGTATGATATTACAATATAAAAATTTTATGGATTAGAACAACAAATTAATCATAATGGCTAGACAAGTTGTTATAAAAATCGAAAAAGGCAGTTTTGAATCAGGTTTTCCTATTTCCCTAGAGTTTTGGCAAGATGGTAGTATCATTGCCACAGAAAGCAATTGTCCTCAATTGCCCCCTAACCCAGATTTTCCTAGAGTTTATGATGAATGGAAAAACATTTATACTGAGTTGGGATTGGACAACCGAGGGATAAAGATACCAGACGGGCAAACTACCAACTTCTCCAGTTTAGAAAGGTGTCAAAATACTACTCAAAGCCTGGAATCTAATGTGAGACATTGGTTGGGGCAACCTATCTTTGGAGATATTCGTGGGCGAATTATAGGACGACTAAATGATGGAACTCTAAATCAATCAGCACGAGTTATCATCAAGACATCAAATCCTTATCTGCGTAAATTCTCCTGGGATTATTGGGATTTATTTGAGAGACCAATTTTTTTACCCCAGGCAGAATTTGCCCTTTTCTCTCAATATAATCGACCAAAAGAAACCTTGGAGAAACGGATTCACATTCTGGCAATTTTTGGTAGCGATGAGGGGGGATTAGAACTGGAACAAGATCGGGAACTGATTGAGAACTTAAAAAGACATGGTGCAAGTATTAAGTCTATTCCAGAAAGGGGAAATTCTCTGACTCCTCAAGAACTATTTGATACTATTTGGCTCGGAAATTGGGATATGATTTTTTATGCAGGACATAGTTCTGGTAAAACTATTCATGTCGATCATGCCTTAAATTTATCAATCGATCTTTTGAAAGAAGCTTTGAGGAGAGCTGCTCCTAGAGTCAAGTTAGCAATTTTTAATTCCTGTGATGGACTGGGTATTGCTAAATATTTAGCTGATTTTAATATTCCCCATTTGATTGTGATGCGGGAACCTGTTCCCGATCTAGTAGCACGGCGTTTTTTAAAATATTTCCTGGAAGAATTTACCCAAGGTAAACCTCTCCACGCCTCTGTTAGAAAAGCACGGAAACACTTGCAAAAATTGGAAATTCCCGTTCAAAATGAATTGTTTTATCCAAGAGCATCTAGACTGCCTGTACTAATTCAAAATCCTGCCACACCTGAACTTTATTGGCCTAAGCGACCAAAACTTCCAATCAGACAGATAATTCTGTTTTTGTTGATTATCATTGGTTTTTTTGGAATTTATAAACGAATCCCGAAATCTGAAGCGATGGCAGATAACATCAGCATTGGTGAGGAAATTCTGGTAAAACTATTTGAACCATGGGACAAACAAAGGGGTGTGGATGCAGTTGCCCAATGCCATAAACCCTGGAATTATTTTCTACCTATTTGGAACAGTCATATTCGACAACAGTGGAGTGATTGTTTTGTCACCAAAAACATTTATCAGGAGGCACTTCAAAATCTTCAGCAAAGTTGGAGGACGGAACGAAGAGACCCAGAAACTTTAATATATCTCAATAATGCAATTTTAGAAGCGAAGGGTTTTGATTACTATACTATTGCAGTTGTGGTTCCAATTTTACAAGATAAAAGGGGGCAGGCAAGTAATGCAGAACTCGCTGAAGAAATCTTGCGGGGAGTAGCTCAAGCGCAAACAGAAGTTAACTTGAGTTTATTCAATAAGGCAAAATCCTCTGATTTAACTTTACCGGGTGCAAATTTTCTAGACTCGAAAAGCTTGAATGGAAAAGGTTTAAAAGTCATCATTGCTAATGATGCCAACTTAGAGACTAATGCCGAGAAGATCGCCCAAACCCTAGTCAAACGGTCAGATATTCTAGGTGTTATCGGTTCCTGGACCAGTGATATGACGATGGCAACTGTAGATATATATAATCGAAATCAATTAGTATTAGTTTCTCCTGGTTCTACCACTTATGCACTCACAGCTCAACCTCGAAAATTTTTCTTCCGAATTATCGCAACTAATCATCTTCGAGCAGAAGCAATGGTTGATGTCTTGATGAATAAAATTAATCACAACAGAGCTACAATTTTTTATAACCCTGCTAGTCCCTATTCTAGTGATTACAAAAAACATTTTAAACAAAAACTATCAGAAAAAGGAGGATATGTTATTGATTCATTTGATATTTCTCGGTCTAATTTTAATGCTAAAGATGCTATCCAAACAATCAGAAAATATGGTAAATCAACTATTGTTCTCATCCCAGATGGGCAAGTAACTGATTCTTTTTCTCATGCTCTAGAAGTCATCAAAGAAAATGGTGGTGAAAACTGGATAGTTGGTGATTCGTCAATTTACAGTCCTAAAACCCTGGAAATTGCTCAACCACAACTATTGGAAAAACTGATTGTCACCGCTAACTGGCATCCTCTAAGCAATTCAAAATCTTATTTTTCTCAGACCACTGAGCAGCTTTGGGGAGGTACTGTCAATACCCGTACAGCTTTGAGCTATGACGCAGCTCAGGTAATTCTGAAAGGGATTCGGGAACAGCCTACTCGCTTAGGAATTCAGAATAAATTAGCAGATGAAACTTTCTACGTTGACGGGGTAACAGGAAAAATTGAATTTCAACCAGGGATAGGCGATCGTCAAAAACTACCCTTGGAGTTAGTTAAGATTGTTCCTTGTCCAAATCAGATATTCGGCTTCACATTTATTCCTATGAAGTTTTCAACACCTGAAGATGCAGGGTTAAACTGTTCGAGTTCTGTCGATTTCTGACTCCTAATACCAACAGGAATTACGCCAAGATACATATATAGCCTTTAGCACTTGAAGCAATTGCTTCAAGTTAATCTTAATTATCATTCCTAATTTATTTAGTATTTAATTTATTTAGTATTTAGTTAGACCTGTCATATCGCTTATTCCAGGGTCCAAGTATTCCTAAAACTTGATTTCCATCCCATATTACTATAGCAGTAGTATAACCATGATCAAAGTACGGACAATCTTTCCCAACTTTAAGTATTTCTCTATTTTTTGTTGCCTGAAGTGTCCAGGTTATACCAAGACGATTTTTCCATTGAAGTGTGTTATCATCGATCCGACTAATAGTCACATAATGCCAATCGTTTTTTCCACCAGAATCATACAAATGATTTTCATAGTTTCCCACAATTGAATTGACATCCCAATCAGTACCAACCTTTTCCATCAAGTGCTTCAAGATTACATATCCTTGTGGGTTGACAACAGTCAGGCGGATAATTGATGGATTTTTAGGGCCGTGAGCAATAATATATTTGTGATTTCCGTTTTTAAAGGTATAAGTATAGTGTTTGTTATTCCCTTCAATATAAGGATTTTTCAAAGTTAGAAAAGCACCACTTATTCGAGATTGAGCTTCATAAGTATAGTTTCCGAACTCATCTAATTTCAGCAAAACAACCGAATTTTCGCTATTATCCATGAAAGCTCCAGTTGGACGGACAAAATCGGTAGGCATTGCAGAAGCACTATGAGAATTTAAGGTAATATCTGCGATCGCAGGAACAGATAAACCAATAATAGATGCAAGAGCAATAGCTTTGATGTTCATATTTCTGTCTTCCTTTAAGTATTTTGTCAGTTTGTTTTGTTTCCTAACTAAGTCTTCAAACTCAATTTTTTGTATCCGTATTTATAGTTAATAAAAATGCTAGAATAAAATTTTGCACACACAAACCTGCAATTAGGGCTAAAACTAGAGAAGCTGCAATGAGCGTGCCAATTAATTTTGTAACCCTTTTCTGGCAATATTACCCCATCATATTGAGTGGATACCGAAATTCAACAATATTGGCAAAAATGGGACTTGTAGAACTCCTGTAGACAAGAACTATGGGTAGTGTATCAAAGAAGTCTGGATAAAGGAGTGAAGTACCTCAACTATAACGAAGTTTAGTTAAGGCTCCCCCGATCTAAAATGAAACACTTTTAGATGAGGACTCCTTATGCTTTCTGTCAGAGCGATAGTTT
>NZ_JBNHER010000224.1:0-1242 GCF_050015975.1 Dapis purpurea BLCC-M126
GTTAATTAGCGATCGCCTACCTAGTTGTACCTCACTAGCTTGGGAAATGCTATATTAAAAATGGTTTAAATTCTCTATATTCTGTGTTGCCTAAAAAGTTCAGTTTAACGGATAATTCTCAATCCCTAAAACTGGAAAAATTAGCAATTATTATTGTATCGAGTAGAGATAGCGATGCAAAAAGTAAAAGAGATCGGACAAATTCTCAGGATAGAAAAGTAACTTTAATAGGAGAGGTTGTAAGTGTTGAAAGATTGAAAGATGGAAGTGTAAAAATTCAACCACTAAGAACTTTTGATAAAAATTATTCCCTCAGAGAGATGTATAGAAAACCACCGATTTTAATTGAGACTGTAAATGACCTTTGTGATGAGTGATATCAAGACTTTTTATATGTTGCTAAAGCTACTTATACAAGTACCTTACATATTACTCAGAAAGAAGAAGATGAGGAACTATATTTTATGTCGCCTACTATTATTAAGGCAATGAAGCAAGGTCAAAAAAATGCTAAAATTTACCCGGTATTTTATGATAAATATTATGTGCATCGTCTCAAAGGTATTAAGACTAATTCTTTATATATTCAAGACACTAGACAATTAACTAATATTGCTGAAGATAGTAGTCAAGAAGCGGTTGTATTTTTCAATTTGTTTAATGGTATTTCAGTAGGAGAACGAATTTATCATGGGGTGATTTCTTATTCGACTTTATTAGGAAAATTTTATCCTGGAGTTATGGATGATGATGATATTCGAGAAGCTTTAATTAGAGATTCTCGCCTTAAAAATAACATCTTACAATATCTGACATTTTTCCACTTTTCACGATTTGAGAGACAAAGTAAAGTTAGTTTAAAATTAGATCCCTACCAAAATATTATTGGTGATGAAGGGGTGGGTGCTTTATCTATATTTCCTCACTTTACAGAAAAGATAAATTTTAATGGATTAGCATTTTTGACCGAGGTTAGTAAAATTGTAGATATAAATTTTTAAAAGGAGAAAAGAACGAGGTTTTGCCGATTCGCTCTTTGGTCCAGACTGAGCATCCTACTATTAGATAAATTTTGAGAAATTAGGATTTTTGAGGGAGGTGAGCAAAATGGTAGAGCGAGATTTTTCCAAGGAGAAAAGAACGTGGTTTTGCCGATTCAATCTTTGTTCGAGACTGAGCATCCTACTATTAGATAAATTTTGAGAAATTAGGATTTTTGAGGAAGGTGAGCAAAATGGTAGA
>NZ_JBNHER010000224.1:1342-9935 GCF_050015975.1 Dapis purpurea BLCC-M126
AAAATGGTAGAGCGAGATTTTTAAAAGGAGAAAAGAACGTGGGTTTCCCGATTCGATATTTGGTCGAGACTTCCCATCCGACTATTAGATAAATTTTCAGGAACTAGCATTTTTGACAGAGGTAAGTAAAGTCGTAGATAGAGATTTTTCCCAGGAGAAAAGAATAAGGGTTGCCGATTAGATACTTTGTCTAGATTTCCCGATCGCGCAGAAAAGATAAGTTTTAATGAATTTAGAAATTTTGTATTATCAATGCTGTTTTCATGGCAATAATACTTTCAATACTCATACTAAAGATAATGTCTTAGCAACTGAGGAGTTATTATCTCAATTATTATCTACTGATGTCTTGAATAACCGACTAGATAGATACGTTAATCAATATTTGGAAAAGAAAGGGGAATTTTTACAAGCAGATACATTAATTTTGTTGCGTCGTGGCGAAAACTTGAGAATTATCTGTGTAGATTTGTCTATATTTTCAGTCAAGTCAGAAAAAGATTTACTTTTTTTTGATGATAGTGAATTAAATAGTTTACGCCGAATTTTGATGACTGATATTAAACATATTCGTTCTAAAAGTGTCTTTTCTAAACTACGGATAGATACGGGTAATACTCAGGATTTTGATTTTGCATTTTCGCCAGATTTGAAACGATATTTTACTGCTTTTAAGCGGAAGGATAAGGAAACTACTAAATTAATTCAAGCTGGTGCTTATGCTGAAAGTTTTTACAAGTTTCTGCGAGAGGAAACACAAATAATTCAAGATGAAAAATCTGTTCTATTTAATATAGTAGGATATAGCGATCGCAACATTAGCTCTCTCTGTTTACGTCCAGAAAATATCAACATTTTAAGTACTTGTGCGAAAATATATAAGAAGGAATACAAGGATAAAGAAATTAGAACTGCTCGTCGCGAAGTCTTAGATTTAATTCAGAGAAAAGCTGTTCATAGTTTTATTAATGGCAAAGATTTTATCCAAGATTTATCTACAAAAACTGTTAATCTCCGGCAGAATAGTATTGCTCAGGTTACTCATCAAGAAAAGCTGAATAATTTTGTTAATTCTATAGATATTATCTCAGATAAATTAGCCAAAAAATCAGGTATTAAGTCAGAGTCAACATTAAGAGATGCTCATGCTGAATTAATTCAAAAAGCTCTGATTACCGATAATACTTTTGTATTTTTGACAGGTAATCCAGGTATAGGAAAAACAACAGCGATTACTAAATTTCTCAAGTCTCATTTAGAAGAAGGTTTTCTGTTATTTTATATTAGTCCTCGTACTCAAGTTAATCTCGATCTAATTGATAAGTTTAAATCTGAAAATTCTCAAAGTCAGGAGTTGTTCGACGACAGATTATTTTGTATCAACGCCAATTCAATTCTGATTCAAGAAAATGCTAACTCTTCCACAGTTAGATATTATTCCAATCAACGTCAAGATGATTTTACTTCTAAAAATGTCAGATTTATTAATCATAATTCACCAATTAAACCGAGGCAGCGAAATCAAGAAAATTTTGATAGAAGGAATATAGATAAATTGAATATAAAACAACACAAACTGCTGGAGTTATCAATAGTATCTGTCAGGGAATATACGCTCTTATTAATGAAAAAATATCCAATAATATTGTGGCTACAGTTTAGACTCAATCTTTGAAAATTACTCCGAATGGTGCAGACACTCTCCGACATCTTGATAAAATCTTCAAAAGTGCTTATGACACAAAAAAAGGCGTGAATTTTAGAAAAATGCGGGAAATTTCTCAGAGGATAAAGCACTTATTTATCATGATTGATGAAATTACTGGAGATGATGGGGGAGTAAATTTTTTAAAGGGAATAAATCAGTTTATAGCAAAGTATAAATTAACTAATCCAGAATGTGGTTTTAATACAAAAATCATTGTGGCTGATGCTTCTATTGTCGAACAAGAAGTTATTAAACAGCACTTATCCCAGACTTCTCCAGAACCAGATAAAATTTATTTTAGATTAGCAAAAAGTCAAACAGAACCACTTTCGGTACAGTATCTTAAGTTTAAAAATCGACCAACTATAACTATTAATGCTAATTCGTACCCAGCTAGTAGTTTAAATATCATCTATAAAATTTTCATTCAGTCTGTTGAATTTAATCAATATGATTGGAAAATTAAAGAAGATAATGATTTAGCTAAAGCAGTCGATGCAAAAATTTTAGCAGATATCAAATCCTTCCTAGACAACTCTAACTTTGGTCAATTGTTAGTTTATATTCAAGACAAAAGACGCTTAAAAGAGTTGATAGAAAAGATTAAGAAATCACAGAAAAATTTTCAGGAATATAGAGACTATCTCGAAATACACGCTAGCTTGTCTGATGAAAATAGAGAAAAAATAGATAAGTATAAGCAAGATGTAAAAATCGTGTTTATGACATCTTCAGCAAGTCGAGGTTTATCCTTTCCTAAAGCCAAAAATATCTTAGTTGAAATACCCCATTTCCAGATAGAAAAAAATTTGATGGAAGTCATTCAGGTTATCTATAGAGCGCGAGGTCAATATCAAGAAAATCGCAAAAAAATAACTTTAGATAATCAAGAAAAACAAATAACATTCTATTTGAGCGATTCGGTAATTTCTTATCCTAAAGATAACGATACTTCCCCAGAAGATTATGCTGAAGAGAGAAAACTTTCCCTGAAAGAAAGCGTAATGAACTTATTAGATATTTTGTTAATTCTCAAACTGTCAATAATGACTAGAATAGTAGGTTCTGGTAATCTGGGAAAGAAAAATTTTCTGATGATTCCTATTGGTGGAAAATCTATTTCAACAGCAGGAAATAGCTTTTCAGAAAAAATGACTAACCTAATTAGAGAACTAAAAAATGAACATAACCGACATCCAGAAAAACAAACTCTTAAATTTGTTTATTCCAGTCTGACGCAAATTCTTAGAGAAGCAGAATTTACTTTACCTAATTCTGCTTCTCAAAATATTACTTATCTTTCCCTAATAGATTCTTTCAAGACTCAACTTCCAACATTATTTAACCGACTTGATAACTTCTTAGACTTTGGTAATATTGAAACAAGTCATCTGACTGGTAATTTATTAGTAGTTCCTATTTCTAATCAAAAATTAGAAGAGAATTATCAAATAGGATTAGAAGAACAAATTAGAAAATTTGCTAATAATGAATTATTCAAAAAAATGTGCGCAATTAGTCAAAGTCAAGATTATCCACCTAATCTTACATCTTCAATGAAAAGTGCTTTGGAGTTTATTGGGTTGCTTAAAGGAGATAAAGGTGACATTAATACAACCCAAAAGTTTGAACAAAATAGTCAGAATTTAGACCAATATTATGCTGTACCCTTGTTTGTATTTATGAGTCAAGAATTAATGAGTAAATATTTTAAACAAGAGCTCATAGTTGAAGAAGAAAAACAATTTAGAACTCTCCTATCTCGATACGTTCATTCTCTTTATCCCGCCTATAATACTCTACCCATTGGTAGACAATATCAAAAATTTCCCTTCGTTGTTTTTCGTTGTTATAGTTTAGGAGAAATGCGAGAAAAAATTTATAGCGATCGCTATCTTTTAACTTCTAATGAATTGAATATTCTCAACTTAATTCTTTGCCAAGATGAGAGAGTCTGACATCAAAAATCCAGGCAAAATTTTCGGAGTCTTCTTTCACTCCCAATTATTAAAGTTGTCGTGGGTATTTATTTAGTTGTGGAGGATAAATAACTTAAGATTTTGATTTTCTCAAACATTTCTTGTTAGAAGTATTTTGACTTTTCCTGTTTCTTTTGGGCTTTTGCCTACGCTTGGTAACTTCTGGAGGGAGACTGTAATCTCCTCTTGAAAAATAAATCCTTTCTACTCGATGTTGTGATTCAACCTCAATCCACAGACGCGCACCTCCTGCCTGACTTTTATTGGCTTGATGAGGTTGATAAATAATTTGGCAAGGTCCTTTAATTTTTAAACCGTGGCAATAATCTTTTTTATCTCCCACTTTTACCGCAACTGCTGGATAAGAAGTTCCATTATCTCGGTTATAATCAATAGTCTTTCGGAGAACATGAACAAAGGTATTTCCTTTACGTTCAGCCTTATTCCAGGTTCCTTGAGGACCACGACGACCGGGTATGATTTCTGGGACTCCTCGATTATTGAGAGGTATTAGCCATAACCTTCCTTCTTTTCGGGAGCCTACAACTCGCCCCTGTTTCAGTAATAGTCGTAATCTTGCGGTTGAGATATTGAGTAAAAATGCTGCTTCTGTTGTATATACTTCTGTGTCGATCATCTCCATAATTACTATTTCGTAATAGTTTAAGCCTATATCTACAAAATACAAGTAAGGTAAATACTGTATCTATTTTAAGTCATATATGGAAAAGAATAGTAAGGATTCAGGTATTTCAAACCCAGTTACAGAGAGACTTCTGAAAACAACTGACTCAGCAATTTAACAGGTTTATTCTCAATAATAACCAAAATAAAGGCTTGTAGACATTTCTAATTGAGAATATAATTTTGCCGTAAATTGCCATAAATGCTTACCCTTCAAGATTTATAGCCTTTTCTATAAGACCTGAATCCTTACAAAGAATAGAAGTATAAAAAATAATGTTTGAGCAAACTGACTTATGAAAAATGGGTGAGGGAGGTTTGAGAATAAATTTTATCTCTCAACCTAAAAAATAAACATCAAAACCTGCCCGCACCAAAATAACTACCCTAAACTTTTGCAACTTCAGCAAACCTAATCTTCAAATAATCATCCTCCATTTTTGCCCCCGCAGGTTGCAACGCTGCTAAAGCTTGAGGCAAAACTAAATTCCGACGATGATTACCAATTCTAATATTTAACTCATCCCCAGTTTTATTCAATTGAATTTTCTCTTTAGGAATTCCAGGCAAATATAATTCCAAATTATAATTACCCTTCTCTTGTACTACCTTCACAGTATTTTCCTTATAATAAACCTGACTAGGGTCTTCATCTCCATAAAGAGTTTCTTTCAATCTTTCCAAAGCAGCCAAACCACACATTTCCTCAGAATAAAGAGGCACTTCCTTCACAGGCAAAGGTCTAAAATTATCGTGAATTTCTTGCCGATATTGCTGTTGATTTTCCTTCCACTTTTTAAAGAAAGGATCGGTTACAGAATCAGGAATAATCCGATTAGCTACTACTAAATCTGTAGAAACATTATACAAACTTAAATAAGCATGAGCCCGTAAAGACTCCTTAATTACCATCTTCTCAGGATTAGTAACTAACCGCACAGAAGTCTTAGTATTATCAGTTAAAACTTTTTCCAAAGCCTCAATTTGTTCATAAAATTCATAAGGAGCATCCATAACTTCCTTATCAGGCAAAGAAAAACCAGTAATAGGTTTAAAAATAGGTTCAAAAAGAGGTCTTAATGCCACTGACATTCCCTGCAAAGGTTTATAAAACTTCCTCATATACCAACCTCCCACTTCCGGCAAACTCAAAAGTCGCAAAGCAGTACCAGTCGGAGCAGAATCAATAACTAAAACATCATATTCCCCTTCATCATAGTGACGCTTCATCCGCACCAGACCAAAAATTTCATCCATTCCCGGCAAAATAGCCAACTCCTCAGCTTGCACACCATCCAAACCCCGCGCCTGCAAAACTTGAGTAATATAACGTTTTACAGCTCCCCAGTTTCCCTCCAGTTCCATCAAAGCATCCAACTCAGCACCCCAAAGATTTTCCCTAACTTTCCGAGGTTCGTGGCTCATTTCCATATCAAAGCTATCTGCTAGAGAGTGAGCTGGATCGGTACTGAGAACTAAAGTTTTATGGCCTAACTCCGCACAACGTAATCCTGTTGAGGCAGCCACTGATGTTTTCCCAACCCCACCTTTTCCCGTCATTAATATTACGCGCATTAATTACTTAACCTTTTCTGAGAAATTTTTACATAACTTAAACTTTAGCATTTTTTCACTTTTCCAGAATCTAGATAGTTTTTAGGAGATTTCTCTGTATCACAATCATGCTTTTCTGTCAATATATTTAGGGTTTGCTGATTAAATATAAAAGCATTGACAGACAAAGGTAAGTGCCTTCTTTAGTCTTGAAAAAGTACCTGCTTTTCCTTTCAAAAAGCTCAACAAAGTAGGACTTTGGTCAGACTATAGCAGAAAAATCAAGGGATAAATATATCCGACTATCTTTTCTGTAACTCCCATTTCTCCTGACTACTGACTACTACGAAGAGCAAAAAGACTTTTGAGCGCAAGCCCTATTTATGATTGCGAAAAATTAAGCTGAGAATTATTGACCAAAAAATAAAGTCTCAAGTCTCCCTTTTCAAGGGAATGAAAAATATTCGATTCAGTATTCAAGCATAGGGCTTAAATCAGAGGTACTGTTAACTGATAACTGAAATGACACTATTTCAGTGAAAAAACCTGTTTTAAAACATCCAGTCGAGAGATATCCCAATAGTCAATATGACTGTTAATCAATCCATCTGCATTGAGCTTCAATTCACTCCATCCTGGTATTGCCATTCGAGGTTTCCAGGGTGCAGGTGCTGTCCAACTAAGTGTCCAACGGGTGTTAATTACATTTCCCGATTGACTAATATCGTGTAAGTCAAGTTGAATATCATTAAACCAATTGCTCATAAAACCGATCATTTTTTGATAACGATCTATACCTCGAAATTTATTCATTGGGTCTTCAAAATAAACATTCTCTGCGTAAATACTATAAGTTTGGTCAGCAGGAAATTTTTGATAATCTTGTTTAAGTATTGAAATAATATCCATTTTGTTTCTAGGTTCTTTTCTTGTTCCTTGTTAAATTGAAAATTAGACACTTTTGATCTGATTTTTAATTGTGATTTTTCATCATAAAATAAAGTCTCAAGCTTCATATTTAAGAATAATATACTGTTAAATTACAACTAAAATTACTTGCCCGTTAATAATGAATAATTAGAGAAAAATGCTATTTTATTGGTGTCAAACATTTTGCTACTTTTCGGAAATATATTAGGAGAAAATGCTTAATAGATAAGATTTTAGGAGTTTATTTGTTGTTTTTGAATTGTGACAACCTAATATAGAGTTGCTGTAGTTTTCATTATCCATTATCCATTATTAATTATCCATTAATTTCAGGCCATAAACGTTCCAACTGATAACGCCAAGCTGCCAAAGTTTTTTCGCGATATTCTGAATTCATATCTATTTCTCCCATTAAACCTTCTGCATAAAAATGTTCTAAAGTTTGTATGGTTGCTTCTAATGTTTTTCCTTGGATTTTTGCTGCTTTAATTACTTGGCAAATCCGATTTTCTATTACCTCATTAAAATAACCAGATATACCTTGTTATTTCAAATTAAGTACTCTTTGAATAGCTGCACTAAAATCTGCAATTGTTAATGTAGAAAAATTATACTGAAACACTCCCCAAAGAACATTTTTATATATAGCATAACGAGTTTATAAAGTCACATCAAAATTAGCTTCAAGTAATTTTTCAAGAAATGGTTGAGCATCTTCTTTTGGAATAATAGGTATTAAATTTCTCAGCCAAGTTTCGTCTTCTGAGATGAGAATTAAAATTCGAAACTTATCTGTTTCTATTTGCGATGAATTGGGTGATGGAGTTTCAATAGATTATCCGAATATATCTGTTATAGCAATGAGCGCTCACATATTTACATACTACTATTATCATCAAGTGTAATACAAAGCTCTACTAATATTACCAATACTTTGAATTTACTACATTAGTAATCATTTGTATCATGTAAACACACTAGCGCTCATTGCTATAGTGTTTGATTAATTTCTAATAAATTCATCAGTATATAAATTAAGTCAGGAACTGCTAAACGATTATTTTATTTTTTAGCTAATTCAAATCTACTTGTAAGAGTAAAAATTGAGATATCCAACTAATCTAATGATAAACCCCCGGTTAAAGTCCGGGGGTTCTTTAGCTAATAGGAAATAGTTTGCATCCCTATCACGATCGCTACTTGTTCTAGTCCTGAATAAATCAACTACTAAATTTTTAGCTCATCCATTCCAGAACAGCCTCTTCTTTAGTATTAGTACGACGTTCTGGAGTTTCACGAGTAAACTTCATGTGAATGGATCGGTTTTGCTCACCATCAACTGCTACTGCCATGATTGGATAATCAATTAAACCATCAGGGAAAGCCATCTGGAAGCGGAATGTACCATCGGGGTTTAATTTAATAGGTCGTCCACCAATGGTAACAGTAGCATCCGGTTCAGTTGCACCATGGATAATAAGTTCGGCATCAGCAACTAACCAGAACTTTCGTGGGCGAACTGGTGGCATGGAGGCAGCAACACCAGACATATTCATGCCTACACCTGACATACTCATGCCAATACCAGAAGCAGTTAAACCTACACCTGACATACTCATGCCTACACCTGACATACCCATGCCAATACCAGAAGCAGTTAAACCTACACCTGACATACTCATGCCTACCCCTGACATTCCCATGCCAATACCAGAAGTAGTTAAACCTATACCTGACA
>NZ_JBNHER010000225.1:0-15799 GCF_050015975.1 Dapis purpurea BLCC-M126
TTAAAGCCTCCCCTTTTAAGGGGAAAAAAAGAAATAATATTTCCTTATCTTCAATCCTCTCGGTTAAAACCCGAGGTAATTATCAATTATCCATTATCAATTATCAATTAATGAAAAGGATATATAGCAAAAATTGCTTCTGAGAATTAGTATTATAGCAATACGTAAATAGGTCGCGGACATTTATAAATGCTCAAACTCAGTCAGGGATTATTTCTAACTCATAACTTTTGACTTTTATATTTCGACTTTTGACTTTGTGGTTCTTCTACCTGAAAATTGCTATATGTACTATTGTTTAAGTAAATATTACTATCGTTATGTGGTAGAAGCCACAGTTAAAATATCTATAATCTTAATACTAATGTCGGAAAGCCCATAGCTAAAGCTATTTGCTCCGTGAAACTCTTGTTCCCTTGCTCCAAGAAATATAAACCCAATAATTGAGTAGACTTATAACCTTGCTTTGCCAGGCTTATACCAATTAGGTAGAACTTGTCTGTCTGGGTTTAAGTTCCTATACCTAGCCCAACCTAACTACCGGAGGATTTTAGATGACAACGAACCAGAGGACAACAGAAAATTCCCAAAACTCCAGGTTGAAAGAACCTGTTTCTGTGGACAATCTTGCCGAAAATTTGATGGAAGACTTGTTCGATGATATTGACCGAGTATTGGATGGTGGTAGTCGTTTACCTACTGAAGTAACTCGACCAGAAATTGTTTCTTTGACACCAATTAAAGTGCCTCAAATAGTTGTGCCTCAAAAGAATACTCAATCTCAAGACGCTGAAAAAGAAGCAAAGGCAAAATTAGCTCAAGCAGAAGCAACCAAAAAAGAAAATCAATCATTAGATAAACTACTTTTAGGAGCAGCTTTTACATCTATATTAGTAACTTTCTCTTTGTGGTTAGCAACTAGAGGTGGATTTGATAAAATTTTAGGCTATTTAGGTTATGTAGAAAAGCCTGATTCATCAGTAGAAACACTGAATCCTAAAGCAGCAGCAGATGCAAAATTTGCAGATTATATTGAGCGATCGCTCAATATGATTGAGCAAAAAGAGGCAACTCAGAAAGAAAAACAACTTCCGGGGATACCACCTGCTCCATCTAGCAACAATTTACCAAAAGTACCAGTATCAGGTAACCCATCCATAAATACTAGCCTACTCTTACCGCTCAACCGACTGGTTGATCTGATGGAGGCACAAGCAGCAAAAGAAACTGTGACTATTCCTGAAACTAAAGTAGTAATAATTCCGCCTATCCCAACGGCGGTAGCAGTTACACCAAAATCTGATACATCTTCCCCAAAGCCATCAGCAGCATCTGCATCTAACGCTTCCACAGAAGCTGCTGAAAACGTTCAAGAAAAATCGGAAGCTGAAATAACTGCCAAAGCAGAGGCAAAATCAGAAACTCAAGCTAAAGTTGATAGCTCTAGCTCGGAGAAAGCTGAAACAAAAACAAAACCAGAGTCTCCAGCTAAAACAACGGCACAAGACAAACCAGAACCAGAACCAAAACCGGAAACAACAGCACAGGCAGAATCTCAAACAGAAACACCAACAGAACCAGTCTCATTACCACCACCTCCACCAGCAGAAATACCTGTGGCGGAAACAGTAGTAGCTAGTCAAGTTCAAAGCCCTATTAATACACTGGTGGGTATCTTGGAGTTAGGCGAACGTTCTGCTGCTCTATTTGAAATTGATGGTGTGGCCCGTCGGATATATGTCGGAGAGAGTATAGGCGGTAGCGGTTGGACTCTTGTAAAAGTAGCTAACCAGGAAGCTGTGGTTCGTCGTAATGGTGAGGTTCGTTCTGTTTTTGTCGGGCAACAATTTTAGTTATAACTGTCAGAACTTATGCCAATTCACTATACTTTCATTAATTGATAATTGATAATGGATAATGGATAATTACCTCTGGTTAAAACCGAGAGGATTGAAGATTGGGAAATTCAAGAGCACTTTTCTCTTGGTCGATTGGATATGGCGAGGTTTCCTCGCCATCCCATCCTACGGACTGCTCCGCAAACGACCACTTTTTCCCCTATCCAAGGGGAGGCTTTAAACCAGAATTATTTAATTATTAATAATTAATAATTGGGTAAGTATGAACTGAGTAATATATGCGTACTACTAAACTGAAATAATTGCCAAATTTGTACAGTTTGTTAGACGGCTAAAATTTTGACTGTGAAAGGAATTTAAAAATTGATTATAACACACGATTTTAGCTGTGTCAGTTACTACGGTATGGTACTGGCAATGTGCTCAAAAATAGAAAATAAAGTTTCCCTCCCCCTTTTTTTTAAGGGGATAAAAAAAATCAACTTCAGTATTTAAAGCCCCTGGTTTCATCCAGAGACAATGATAACTGATAACTGATAACTGATAACTGAAATAACTTATGGGTTTATTTGACGATTTCAGCCAATTTCTCGAAAATAGACTTGAAGAGTTCCTGCAGAATAACCCCCATCTGGAACTACAGGCCCTTGAAGAGCAATTACGCCAACAAGAAGAAGACACTTTGCGCCTCATCGCACAACTCCAGCGCCAAGAAAAAAAATTAGAGCAAGATATTCTCTCAACTGCTCAAGAAGTTAAGCGTTGGCATAACCGAGTTGAAAAGGCACAAACAGCTAATAGACTAGATTTAGTCCAGGCTGCCCAAGAAAGAGAAGCATCTTTTTTGCGACAAGGTAATCAACAGTGGGGACAGATGCAAGGATGCAAACAGCGCATCCAACAGGCGAAAGAACTCTATCATCAGATTAAACAACGTCGTGAGGAGGTACGAGCAAAAGCTGTTGAAACTGAGGCTAGTCGTTATGCTGCCAAGAATGAAAGACGTTGGGAAACTGATGGCTGGAATCAAACTAGTTCTTATAATTTTGGTAATTTATTCGATCCATTAGAGCAACAGTTTCAAAGTCTGGAAACAGATGAAGAGTTGGAAAGAATGAAGCGGAATATGGGAAAGTAGTTGGATATTGATTATGTCAGGGAGTTATTAAATTTCCTGACTTTGTTAGATTTGGGTTTAACTAATATATTTAGATATCTGGTGTAAAAGATATATATTTTTGGCTGGATCTGCTCTAGAAGCCAAAAAGCAAGAGGCACTCTTAGAAGATATTTTTAGGAAAAAGGTACAAGAAATGATGTCTAGGGTGAATTTTACCAATAATTGATAATTAATCAATTCGGTTTAAAGCCTTTCGTGATAATTAATAATTAGAGATAGTTTTTATTATCCATTATCAATTATGCATTAATAAGATTTATTTAGATTCAATCTGATGGTTTTAACCAGAAGTAATTATCCATTATCCACGAATGAAAACTCCATTACTGTCCTATCCAATGCTTAAATAAAAGGCTTGTTTATTTTCTGGAGATATATATTGATTTAAAATTAGGAGTTAATTATGAATATTGGGACAATAGGGAATTGGTCGGTTATCTATCAGAATGAAAAGGTAATTAATCACAAAAAAATTATTTGTACTGCCATATCAATACCAGCATTATTTCCACTAATAATTACGGAAGAACGAATAGGTGAAGAAGAACAACGTGGTTATGGCGAGAAAAATTTCAATTTGTCTGAAAGACAAATTATTGACTGTAGTGGAAAAACAAATGCAGAAGTAATAGAAATGGCTGTAGATATCTTTAGAGAAAATTGCAAAAAACTTGATAAAAAGTAGTTGCTATAATCACAAATATATTCTACAAATCAAGTTATAGAATCAGCAAATATCAAGCCTTAATAATTATAGTTTCAAAATCATCAATAAAACTTGCTTTGATTAAAAATAATAACATTTTTGAAATAAATTTATTCGTAGGTATTAAGGATATTTTATCTTATCATAAGATTGCATAAGGCTAATTTATCTGAACAATTAATAGTCAATTATATTATACTGTTAAGAAAAAATAATCATTACCTTAATACTAAATCTTTAAATAAAGCACTAGCCTGACCCAGTGTTTGACATTCCTAAATCCCGTTTTGCTAGGCAACATGACACACGGAAAATGCGGAGTGTTTCCGCACTGAAAACTCAACCATAGATGACTTTTTACTTGCGCGTAGCCCTATAGATTTTTAGCTCAATTAATATTCATTCTGTATAAAGGGGATTTGCTATAATTGATTTGAGAAAATTGGATTATGTAAATAATCAGCCCTATTTTTCAGCTCTAATCAAACCCCCATATTTTTCTATAGGAGGAAAAATGACAATTAAGGATGATTTTTTGTATCCTCGCAGTCGCTATCACGGTGATTTTACTCCAGAAAACTTAGCTTTTAACGCTAACCTACAGGAATTTGCTCAACGAGTTAGTCTGATTTGTGGATTAGAAACTGGTGGAAAACTTTCTTCTGAAGAAGCTTATTATAAAATTAAAGACCTTTGGAAACAGTTGAAAAAGTCTAAGAAAAATTTGCGTATTGGTGAAAACTCTGGAGATGCTTCTACTCAGGAAAATATTTAAAATTAACAATCATTTTATCCCCTACATTAATCGGAAAATTGAGTATTTTTCCTTAAATATTAACTTTATAGTAGTCCTCAGTGTAGTTGTGTATCAAATAATTCTCAAAACAGGCTACAGGGAATAGACAACAGAGAACAAGAAATATACTAACTAATCCCTATTGACAGCGGTTTTCATATTAATAAACCACAATGATACTGACTCATTACTCCTTACTCCTTACTCCTTACTCATTACTCCTACAACAGTTTTGTGGTCTACTCAACTGAAAAGCGCTGTAATGGGCTATGACTATATATATCACAGTCCTATTTTTGTTTGTGTATCAATATCCTGGAAACAGGCAACAGTTGCAAAAAGCAGCCGACAAGTAATACTTCCAGAGTATTTATCTGTTGTGGGACTTTTGACAAATTCTTGAGGAATACTTTAATAAGTAAAAGCACTGAGAAAAAATACTTAAAAATGTAACAAAAAGTAAAAAAATATCAAGCACTATCTCAACATAGGCAAAAAAGGAAAATAAACATTGATATAATACCACTATTTACTATAAAGAGAAAAAATTAACTTTAAATCTCTTTAATTAAATAATAAATTTTGTAAAATTACTCAGGGAAAAACTAAAATGAATAAGTATGAATTTATTTGTCCACAGAGTTCCTATTACGGAAAAGAAACTCCAGAAAATATAGCTTTTAATAAAAAATTACAAGAATTTTCTCATAAACTTAATTATATCAGTGGTTTTCAAACAGCAGGGAAAATTCCATCAAGATTAGCCTATTTACAGGTGGAAAAACTATGGAAAGAGCTAGAAAAAACAAAAGAAAAGTTAGATAGTGCAAAAAAACTCAACTATAAAAATAATTTATAGCTAATAACCAAACCACTATCGCCAATTCCAGATAATCATTAAAATCTAGGGATTGGCGATATAGCTGCCGCCAGGCTCCGCCAACGCTTAAAATTGAAATAATTGACCTTCAAACCATTAATTTTCAAATACTAATTCCATCCTATCGCCCCTAAATCTTGTTATCCCATATTCAATAATCTTGCCATCCCGATCTACATTTATCGACTCTGCTAATAAAATGGGGTGATTAAGAGGAACTTCCAAAACAGAAGCATCTTTATGTTCAACTATACGAGCATAAACATGAGTTCTATGACGAATATGGTCGCAATCATATAGCTCCCTCAACAATTGAGAAATTGAACCTTTCTCCTGCAAAAATTGGATTCCTTCCTCCTGTATTATTTTCGGAAAACGATCTAAAGGAAAATAACTACTACTAATGCTAACGGGCTGCTTATCTGCAAAAGCTAAACGTTCAATTAAAGCTATAGCAGCACCTACCTCTATTTTTAGTCTCTGAGCAATAGCAATATCAGCAGGTATTTCAACTACTTGTAGCAATTGAAAATTAGGTTTTTGGCTTTGGGCAATAAGAGTTTTATTGTAGCGTACCCGTTTACCAATAACATATTGAATAGGTTTACCGACAACAAAAGTTCCACGACCTTGATCTACTCTCAGCAACCCTTCACTTTTCAAAACAGCGATCGCCCGGCGCAAAGTATGACGATTAACGGCAAAATATTCGCTGAGTTGAGCTTCAGTCGGTAATTTATCTCCTACTTTATAAACTCCCTGATGAATATTTTGGCGTAACTCTTCAACAATTTGAGTATAAATTGGTAAGTCTTCACGGTGCATAACGTATTAAATGTATATATTTTAATTTAGCGTTGCATAATCATTGCATGAATTATAAATATTCACTCCATTAGGCTACTTGTTTTCTAAGTATTTTATTACCGAAATATTGTGGTTTAAAGCCTCCCCTTAAAAGGGGATAATAAATCAAAATTTTCCTGTTCGTCAATCCTCTCCTTGAAAAGAAGAGGTAATTCTAAATTCTAAATTCTAAATTCTAAATTCTTGAAAACGTCTTCCTACTCCCTAATTTTAAGCATTATACTCCCGCTACATTTGATATCGCTTTGTTCTATAGGCATCATATATGCCAAAGACTTAACGATAGTGATGAGTAATGGGAAAAACCTAAATATTTCAACTAGAGGATGCAAGACATTCCTACAAGTTCTCCTCCAATAATTCTTATCGTTTTCTTCATTGAACTAAATCTCTATATATTGTTGTATTAATAATCCTAATTTTATCTTTTATCTTTAGTATAGGAGCCAGGAGTGAGAATTTTAAAGATTTTTCGTAAAAATTAACTGTTATCAAAATTTTCACAACCAATTTAGCGTTAGTATATAACCTAGGAAAAACTAATATAGTTTTGTTTCCTAGTGCAGGATGACGGAAATAAGTGACCAGTAACAAAATACTCAAAGCCTTACCAATCAAAACTTCTGAATTCTGAATTCTGAATTCAGAATTCCGCGTAGCGGTACTAGCTACTCATTACTGACTCTGTATTCTAAAGCATCAAAAAATTACTTTTTCCTTTTGAATAAATACATTGACTCGTACAAGTTTCATCAATTCTTACTGCTACAAGTCCAGGAATTTTATTTTCTAGTTGTTCATAAATCCATCTAGCGATCGCTTCACTGGTAGGATTAGCTAAACCTGTAGTTTCGTTTAAATGATAGTGATCTAAATAATCATCAAGCAGGGGTTTTAGGTATTTTTTAATATCTCCATAATCCATAATCATACCCTGCTTTGCACCATAATTTTCTAATTTATCACCAGAAACATAAATAACACCCCGCCAAGAATGACCATGCAATCTTGCACATTTCCCATCGTGATTAGGTAGTTGATGGGAAGCTTCAAATCTAAATTCTTTACCTATTATCCAAGTTTCTGAATTAGATTCATTCTGGAGAGTTTGATATTTTTCCTCTTTTTTTTCATTTAATGCCATTACTATATCCTAAATAACTAGGTAAGTAAAATTAAAGTTAACAAAGGAGAAAGACTCTGAGGAAGCAAGAAAACCGAAGCTGATTTGGTATTACATATCTCAAGTCTTGGGAAGTATCTACTTAAATTTAAGTTTTTTCATCCTTCTTCCTTACTACTAACTTTGAAATAATTCTCAAGCATTGAATCAATTAGATTTCTATTTTATAGTTTTGGAGATGTCTGTTCTATATCATACCGCCATTGCATGGTATACTCTAATAAAAACTCTGTTGCTTGCTTGTTACATTTTCCTCGTCACAACCTACCTCCAAATATCACTTTTAACCCAAACATAATTGTTTCACACAAAGAGCGTTGATGGCAGTAGCTCATGTTTCTATTTTTTGCACCAGGCCATCAAACTACCATCACCACAACTGAATTTTAGAGATAGCAATATTACCTGATAAGCAAGTGTCAACATCTGTACCAGGGTCAGACTTGCGGTTAATGTCGTCACCTACATACCGATACGACGATCCCTCCAAAACAAATTCAGTTAGCAGTGGGCGAGTGCAACAGGGAGCAAAAACAATCTTTGGCTCGGTCATATCTGGTGTCAGATGTGGGAAATTAATCGACCAAAAAGTTCCTGGAGCTATAGGTTTTTCTAACAGTATATTCAGAACTTGAATAGTCCATCTCTTTGCCCTTTCCCAGTCTATTTCCCATTCAGCTCTTCGGAAATGGGAAAAGGCGATACCAGAAATGCCATGTAGAGTTGCCTCTCGTGTTGCCGCGATCGTTCCCGATGGATAAATATCCGAGCCTAAATTACAACCTTGATTAATTCCCGATAGGACAAAATCAATATCCTTATATAAATAATTAACACCTAGACGCACGCAATCTGCTGGGGTACTTTCTACGCAAATCTCCGAATCTGAGCGATGCTCTACGGGGATTCCTGTACGGATATTAACTTGATGACTACACCCTGATAAATGGTGCTTAGGACCAACTATAACACTAGATTTGCTTGTGACTTCAGACAAGGCAGCGTGCAGGGTGCGGATACCTGGTGCATCAATACCGTCGTCATTTGTGATCAAAAATGTCATATTTCTTAAATTACTACAAAAATGAAAAGATACATATCAAAGATTTACTCTAAGTCTCTTTAAAAGTTTAGAAATTTGTTGTATCTAACCAAACAACTCCGAATAGATCGTGGCCAACGCCGTACCCTCGTTGACAAGTTTGCTCAAGTTGTTGTAGTTTTTCCGCAAGGGCTAACTCTATTCTTTGTCTGTCATTATTTAGAGAAGGATTGGCAAAATTTTGATTAATTAATAGATCTAAGCTTTCGAGATGAGAAGGTAGTTTGACCTGATTTACGTCTAACGGTTCATGGAGCAATTCTGCTGCTTCAGCAATTATGGTATTCCACCAACCAGAAAACTCATGGAAAAACTGAGTGATATATTCTGGCGCATCTCCTGATTCTACTCGAAGAATCAATTTATTCAAATCTGTTTTTTGATTTTGATCGAGTAAAGAATTAACTAAATTACGATACTTAGGAAGTGTTGGATTAAAGGCTCCTGTTGAAGTATGGCGACCGACTACAATTGAGCGATCGAAGAAAGCCAGTTTTTTAATTGGACAACCAACTTCACTGGCTGCATTCCGAATTATGTTTTCTAGATGATCGTGAGAATAGAAACTCATTAATGTAGGTTTAGCTTGGCCTTCACTCTTGAAAAAACTCATGTTGTAGTTCCAGCGACTCTCACCCCAGTGGGATTGCCATTCAATACTGTATTTACCTAAGACGTCAATCACAACTGCACAGCGACATTGATGTTTGAGAATATCTTCAAACAGCATCTTTAAGACTGTTTCTAGTTCTTCATGGGTAAGATGAGAATAAGGCACTCCACAGGAAAGGTATAAATCAAAAGGAGTTTCAGGAATTTTTTTGCGAATGTCTGCTTGTTCAAAGCGAACGTTTATGTTGTTTTTGTATAAGTTGTTTGCAGTTTCCACCATCTCTGGACTAATATCAATACCTAGATAATCTAGGTTGCACTTATCCAAACTAGGTTCTTGTGCAAGCAGGTCACTTAACAAACTGTATCCATCTCCTATTCCAGCTCCCACATCAAGTACACGCAAATTTTGGCGATCTGGAGTCTCAATAGAAAGAATTGCTTCTTGGAAAACAAAACGGGAAAAAGCTTCTTCCCAGTATACTTTTACATTGTCCTTACGATTTGGAGACAAATAATGTTGAGTTGCATTGCTTTCCTCATATACAGTTTTGATATCATGTGAAGTTACAGTCATAGGAAATCAGCCTCTTTGTTTTACTTTTACTAACCTACTATAAAATTTTTGTTACCTAAGTCAAATCTATAATACCATGTCCAGATCGGCGCGTAATGATAACTGTTCAACTGGACATGATATAACTATAGAAGCCAACCACCCGAGACTTCTAATACTTGCCCTGTAATATAGCCAGAATCAGGGTTAATAAAAAACCAAACCGCATGATTAATTTCTGCAAGAGTTGCAGGTCGTTTTGCTGGTATTTTAGGAATCATTTTTTCTAAATCCAAGGAGTTTTCAGCTATTCCTGGTGATACTACGTTAACAGTAATTTTATCTTTAATTAGCTCAACAGCTAAGGATTTAGTATAGATGATAATACCAGTTTTGGCAATTATGTAAGCTGCATTACTCCGCCGTGCTACCACATTTTGGGCATTAGCACAAGCAAAGTTCACTATCCGTCCCCCATTAGCTGCTTTGAGATAGGGAAGTGCTGCTTTAGTGACATAGAAATTGGAGTTTAGGTTAGAATCAATAACTTCGTGCCACTCTTCTAGAGATACTTGACTGATAGGTTTTCCCAGATAGTTGCCTACATTATTGACTAGCACTGATAACCCTCCTAGTTGTTCGGCTGCATTTTCTACTAAATGTCTAGCTTGATCTGGTTTAGTAATATCTGCTTGTAGGGCAATCGCTTTCACACCTTGAGTAGTCGCTTTTTGACTTGCTTGGTTGGCAGCTTCTGCACTTTTGTTATAGTGAAAGGCTATATCAAATCCTTTACTTGCTAAGTCAAGGGCGATCGCTCTGCCTATTCCAACTCCTGAACCTGTCACAAGTGCTTTTTTTAGCATTTTATTGAATTTGAATATCTAGATATAATCACCAGAAAATTAGGTCTCAAGCCTCCTACTTCAGTAGGAGGTACTGTTAACTTATAAGTTTTATCCAATTGTTACAACCAACTCATAGTTTCCAAAAGAGATTTAACTTTAGCAACTTCATGAGTTCTGACCATATCATTTTTTCCTAGTGCTGCAAACACTGCTGAAAAAACTTGAGAACTTCTGAACTCTTCTCCAAAAATTTCTAAAGCTGAAGGTATTTGATTAAAAACGGGAAACCCTAATTTTCTAAGTCTAAAAGCATTTAAAAGAGTTTCAATTTGATATCTCATCCTATTGGATATATTTTTGTATTGGTAGTAAAAATTTGCATATCCTACACCCACTGCTGGATCGATAAAAATTTTTCTCACTCCCATTTTAGTTGCTATTTCTATTTCTTTGCCAAAATAATCGTATAGTACATCTATCATATCTCTACCTGAAGTAAAGTCAAATTCCCCTACATCTCTAGCGTGTCTTCCTTCTATATAACAAATAATAATTGCTGCATCAAAATCAGCTACAGCTTGATACATTTCTTCACTATGTTCAGTTCCCATAAAGTTAATGACGTTTGCACCTGCTTTTAAGCATTCTCTAGCAACTTCTGGATAATAGGTTTCCACTGAAGTTAATACACCTTCTTGACTGAAAGTTTTCAGAATAGGCAAAAGTTGACTTGTTTGTTCCAACTCATCTACCCTAGCTGCAGTTTTGGCAGTAGCTTCAGTGCCAATATCTATAACATCAGCACCTTGAAGTGTTAATACTTTACCACGCTGAATTGCTTGTTCTGGAGTGTAACAAATAGTTGGTTTATACCAAGAGTCTGTAGAAAGATTAATGATTCCTAAAATAGATGTTTGAGAATTAAAGTTAAATTTTTTATTTCCAATAGTGAACTCTTCTACTTGGGTATTATTGTAGTCATCTTGATGTTTGTTATATACTTCACAAATATCTGCTAGAGTAAGCATTTTTCCACTCCTTTAATCTTTTTCTCATTCCCAAATGTTTATTTAAGCATAGTCTAGGAAATTGAGATATAATCCGAAATCTCGTTATACAGTTATCGCATTTGCTGCTTCCCATCAAGACAAACCTTACTCGGTATACTCTTAAATAATTTCCTTGCTTAAATCCTTCCTTTTTTTATCACTTTTGACTTTTGACTTTTGACTTTTGACTTTCTAATTATTACTCGGATTATAATACAACTATAATCTCCAACCCCCTGCCACTTCTAAAACTTGTCCAGTAATGTAATCTGACTCAGGACTAACAAAGAAAGCAACTACATGACTTATTTCTTTCAAAGTTGCAGGTCGTTTAGTTGGAAGCATAGGAATAGTTTCTTCTAAACCAATAGTATTTTCTGCTGCTCCTGGGGCAACTACATTGACAGTAATTTTGTCCTTAATTAATTCTTGAGCTAGGGACTTACTATAAATGATGATACCAGTCTTGGCAATTCTATAGGCTGTCTGTTGGTCATCTGCTTTAAGATGTTGAGCACTTGCGAAGCTAAAATTAACAATACGTCCCCAACCTGCTGCTTTGAGGTAAGGAATTGTTGTTTGAGTAACATAGAAGGTGGAGTTTAAATTTGAATCAAGCATTTCATGCCACTCTTCTATGGATATTTGGCTTGTTGTTTTTTCTAGAAAGTTTCCCACATTATTGACTACAACAGATAACCCTCCGAGTTTTTCGGCTGCATTTTCTACTAAAGATTTAGCTTGCTCTGGTTTAGTAACATCTGCTTGTAGAGCAATAGATTTCACTCCATGGGTAGCTGCTTCTTGACTTGCTTGGTTTGCTGCATCTGCACTCCGATTATAATGAAATGCTACATCAAATCCTTTCCTAGCTAAGTCGAGAGCGATCGCCCTACCTATTCCAACTGCTGAACCTGTTACAAGTGCTTTTTTGATCATTAGTAGAATTGCTATTTTAACTTGCTTTCTTTAAAGCTTAGATACTCCAGAACATTCTACCTCTTCTAGAAGTTTAGTGATTGTTTTTCCCGAAACTGGGTCTATCCAATCAGGGGCTATTTCCGCTAGGGGGACAAGTACAAAAGCTCTTTCTCTCATTCGGGGATGAGGTATTTGCAGATTAGGAGTATCTAATATTAAATCATCATATAGAATTAAGTCTAAATCTAAAGTTCTAGGTCCCCAATGTTCTAAACGTACTCGCTTAAATTTTTGTTCAACATCTAACAAAACTTCTAACAAATTATGGGGGGTTAATTCTACTTTTAATAATGCACAACCATTGATATAATCCGGTTGCGGTGGACCTATAGGTTTAGTTTTATACCAGTTAGAATAAGTAATTAAGTTAATACCAGGAATTTCATCTAAGGTTTGAATTGCATTTTTGAGGGTATCGAGAGATTCTCCCAAATTACTTCCCATGCCAATAGCTGCATTTACCTGATTTTTTTTTGAGTTGTTTAAATTAGTAGGATTAGACATTGTTAGAGCAATCGCTTATAATTTATCGATTTATTTTGTTGATGTAATTTTATCAATAATCTTTATACTATCTACGAACAGTATCCTAAATAAATATACCTTTAAGTAGTGAGAAATTAAATATTTATAATGTCTTAATTTATATATTTTAAGATTTCCCGACTAATATAGTCAAGCTGGACAATTGGTCATTCAAATATTTATAAAGTCTTAATTATATAGTCAACACTCTTAATTATATAGTCAAATATCTATAACGTCTTGGTTTATTCAGAGAATCTTAATTCTAATTAAACATTACTGATTTTGTTTGATTTTTACTAATTATTTTTTGAGTTAAATTTTTTCAAAGTAGCAATAAAATTTTCTAATTTTTGATTGCACAATTCTTCAGATAAACTGCTATCTAGCTTTATATTTAGGTTTTGTTTTATTCGTGCAATGAATCATCAGACACAAGAACTTATCTTTTACTTAAGAACTCCTCAAGCTATTCGAGAAAGAAGTAATCACATCTTTTCTCTTGCTTCACAAGATCAACTGAATAATTTTCAAGTTGATTTAACCCAACTGGACAAATGCACTAATTATATAATTGATACTATATATGAACAGTACCCTACATTAAATATACTCTTCCATAGTCGTTGGCAACATTTCCTACTTGGAAATGTACCTCGCCTAGCTGAACTTGAGGAAATATTAACTGGACTCACACCAGTAGAAAAAGCTAAAGTGAAATTTGATTTAGCAATTGTTAGCGTATTATTAGACGCAGGTGCTGGTGCAAATTGGCAATACAAAGAATCCAAAACCAACCTGATATTTAATAGTTCGGAAGGTTTAGCTGTCTGTAGTTTTCGGTTATTTTGTCAAGGCTTTTTTTCTAGTAATCCCGATCTTCCTTCGCAAGCAGATGCAAAGAGACTTTCCCAACTAGATATACAAACTTTAGCCCAAGGATTTCAAATTAGTGGAGAAAATCCTCTAGTAGGTCTCGAAGGTCGTCTACAATTGCTGCAACGTCTAGGCAAAGTGTTAGAGAGACATCCCTCTTTTTTTGGCAGTGATAATCCACGTCCAGGAAATATGGTTGATTATTTGTTGCAAAATCATACTAACAACGAAGAAATTAAAGCTACTACTGTATTAAATGTTGTATTGGAGGGATTAGGAGAAATATGGCCAGGACGCAGTACGATCTGCGGAATTAATTTAGGAGATGTTTGGCCTCATCCTTTACTCAAAACTAACAATTTAGGGGATGAATACATACCCTTTCATAAATTATATCAATGGTTGACCTATTCATTACTCGAACCATTACAAGAATTGAATTTAAAAATAATCGGATTAGATGATTTGACTGGGTTATATCATGTCCGGTTGAATAGTTATAAATAAATGAGGAGTCAGGAGTCAGGAGTCAGGAGGGAAGAGAGGAGAAAGAAAGTATAAAAATAAGAAAGTTTTTTTATCACTAATTATCCGGACATGATATTAGCAGAATATCGGAATGGTGGTTTATTTATAGATATGGGATTAATAAAAGTTAAAAATACCTTAATTTTACAACAGCAACATTTACCAAGTTCAGAAATTATAGTAGAATGGAGATCCTTAACTATTAATATTTTAGATAAAATTGCTGGAGTTATTCGACAAAAACTTAACCTAACTGCCTCAGAATTACCACTGGTAAAAGTCTTGCAAGGAGGTACATGGATAGCAGGGCGAAAAATAGCAAAAGAATTAAGAAAAGATGGTGTACCTCCGATTAAAATAAAAAGTGACGGAACTATTTTTTAATTAGTTATTATGGACTCAATTTCAATTACTGGAATTCGCTGCTACGGATACATCGGATTTTTTCCAGAAGAGAAAGTATTAGGTCAATGGTTTGAAGTAGACTTAATTTTAGGGTTAGATTTGACTGCTGCTAGTAAAAGTGATGCTTTAGAAGATACAGTTGATTATGGCAGTATAGTTAATCTTGTCCAAGAACTGGTGAAAAATTCTAAATTTGCTTTACTAGAAAAAGTAGCAGATGCGATCGCATCTGCTATTTTACAACAGCCATTGGTACAAGATGTCAAGGTGAGTTTAACTAAATTAGCCGCCCCTATCCCTGATTTTAGTGGCAAAGTTACTATTGAAATTACTAGAGCAAAGGAGGCTTTAGTATATAACTAAATTCCTAACTTTGTTGAATTTATCGCATTTTTCTATAAGGTTAAACACAGAGTTTTTTGTAGAATTGAGAAACAGAATCAGAGACTATTTATCAACTTAATATTAAGTTGATATTTCTCTGGTTTAAACAGCTGAGTCGTAAAATAAATATCAGGGGTTTGATAACTAAACCCCTACAAATAATTATATTAAATACGTTAATTTTTGCTACCACAGATTGATAGGAAGATTGGGGGATTGGGAGATTGGAAAATTGGTAATATTTGCACAATTTTTTGTATTTCATACTAATAGAAAAATCAGTTAAATTGCAAGTTTGATAAGTTATAAGCCCAATAGTTGTATTCTATGTTAATCAAAAGGACTTTCATTAATTGATAATTGATAATTGATAATGGATAATTGATAATTACCTCTGGTTAAAACCGTTCTTGATTGAAGATTGGGAAATATCCTAGCACTTTTCTCTTGGTCGATTGGATA
>NZ_JBNHER010000226.1:0-25760 GCF_050015975.1 Dapis purpurea BLCC-M126
GCTACATCGCTCTATTTGGCATACGCTATATATAGTGTCTTTGCGTAAGTCCTGTAATAAATAAATCATTCAAATAATTCTCTCTGCTCAAAATTACCTTGAGAATGTCTGAAAAAAGTTTCATCTTGAATACTGCCATAAGTGTTTTCAATAAACTCATGCCAAGACTGATTTTCAGGTTGGTTATTATCTTGAACTAAATTAATCATTGTTCCCAAAACCTCTTTTTCTTCTGGGGTTAAGTTGTTAATGATTTCTGCTAGGAATTTAACTAATTTTAAATTCATAACAACCTCTAATAGTTGACATTTTGAGAATAGATGCAGTAGTGGACTGACACATCTAAAATGGTGCGTTACGACGGCTTCCTCAATCCCTTTCATAGTTTGAATTTAAGCCGTCTAACGCACCCTACAATTTTGCTAGCTCCAGTAGGGTGTGTTAGCGTTTGCGCAGCATTCCGCAGGAAAGCGTAACGCACCGAAATATTTGGGATAGGCGGTGCGTTACATTTCATTTTCATGTTACGCAGCAAAACGCACCCTACTGAACCTAATTATCAATTATCAATTATCCATTATCCATTATCATCACCGGATCTACTAACCCCAATTCCTCAAAAGCAGCCAACCGCAACCGACAAGAATCACATACACCACAAGGTTTCTCTCCACCCGCATAACAAGACCAAGTTTTTTCCCAAGGCACTCCTAAACTATTCCCTAATTCAATAATCTCTGTTTTTTTCATGTCAATAAGTGGGGCAACAATAGCGATCGCTTCTCCCTCTCTCCCCTGTTTAGTTCCCAGTCGAAACACCTCTTGCATTGCTTGAATATAATCAGGGCGACAGTCAGGATAACCAGAATAGTCTAAAGCATTCACCCCAATATAAACCCGACTCGCATTCACAACCTCAGCATAAGCAAGAGCAAAACTCAGAAAAATAGTATTCCGCGCCGGAACATAAGTAATAGGAATATTTTGTGACATTTCCTCAACCGAGCGATCGCTAGGTAAATCAATTTGATTATCAGTTAATGCCGAACCTCCCCATAATCTCAAGTCGAAACTAACAACATGATGTTCTATAACACCCAGACTCTCAGCAATTTTTTTAGCTGACTCTAATTCTCGAAGGTGACGTTGTTGGTAATCAAAAGAAATAGCATAACATTGACAACCATCTGCCTTTGCTTGATACAAAACCGTTGAGGAATCTAATCCCCCTGATAATAAAATAACTGCTTTCATTTTTCTATATCATCCATTTTGTCACTTGACCAAGATAAAGTTTTTTAATAACTAAAACTAACAGATTTTAACAAAAAACAATCAATTTTAACAAGACCTATTGATATAGCTCTACGCATTAAGGTTAGGACTTTCCTCTGTTCACTGTTCCCTGAAACATAAGTGTATTGTCCTAACCATTTTTTGTACTGCTATAACTTTAAGCTGTAAACTATTTCTAGCTGGATTATTGGAATAACATAAGGAGCTTTGATATGAGTGAAACACAAGGAAAAATAATGGATTTGATTTTTGGCAGATGGCGTAGTCAGATTCTCTACGCTGGTGTGAGATTAGGTATCTTCGATGCGCTGCAAAACAACCCCAAAAAGGCAACCGTAATCGCTGAAGAACTCGGACTCGATCCAAAACTGACATATCGACTTCTAAGAGCTCTTGGGTCTCTTGAACTACTAAATGAGAGCGCAGAACGCACATTCTCACTAACAGAGGCAGGGCAACTCCTAAGAACAGACCATCCTGAAAGTCTACGGGGGATTACTTTGCTTGAAGAAGGTCCCCATCACTATGCCTTGTGGAAACATTTGCCCGCCATGGTTCAAGACGGAAAACAAAATGCTTTTGTACGGGAGTTTGGAGATAGTGCCTTTGAGTATGCTCTTCGGGATGGTAGCTATGCTGAAGTGTTTGATGAAGCAATGAGCAGTTTCTCAACTATTCAGTCAGCATGGGTGCTTGATGCTCTTCAAGCATACGATTTTTCTCAGATTGGTCACATTTGCGACGTTGGTGGTGGTCATGGGTATATGTTATGCAGCTTTTTAGCCAAATATCCTCATCTTAAGGGAACGGTTCTGGAACTAGAAAGCGTCATCACGGATGATACAAAGTTGTGGGCAGCAAAACTAGGAGTAGAGAAACGGTGTCAGTATTTAGCTGGAGATATGTTCAAAGCTGTCCCCAGTGCTGACGCTTACATTATGAAGATGATTCTGCATGATTGGAATGATGAGGAATGTGTTCAGATCCTGGATTACCAGAGAAAGGCAGCACCGTCAGGAGGCCGGGTATTTATCGCCGAACACATCATACCAGACTCAAGTACACCCCACTTTGCCAAATTATTTGACATTCATATGATGTGTTGGGGAACGGGACGAGAACGAACTCAGGAGGAGTATGCAGATTTGCTGGAAAGAGCAGGTTGGAAATATATGAAGACATGGTTTCCGTCTTCAGGTCTCATGGGCGTTGTTGAGGGTTTGAAAGCATGAGAGTATAGTTTGCTAGTACCGCTACGCGGAAGTCAGAATTTAGAAGTCAGAATTCAGAAGTTTTGATTGGTAAGGCTTTGAGTATTTTGTCACTGGTCACTTATTTCCGTCATCCTGCACTAGTGGAAAAAAGTGCAGGATGACGCACCTTAGAAAGAATTTTGCTGTGTTACTGACTCCCGAGTCCTGTATCTTATCTCTTTATTTTCTAATCATAACTATCCGAACCATCATAAAAATGAAGTCTACCATAACCAAGAAAATAACCATAGGGTTTTTCTCCTACAGGAAAAGCAGTCACTCCAAATAAATATATTCCCCCATATCTAGGAGTCCGCACTGGACGCAAACCAATTGTAAAAGTTTTACCTGGAGGTACTGGAGGATTGAGAATTACTGAGATGGTGTTAGTTTTTTTATCAATCGCTACTTCCTCAACTATTAACTCTTGACCTTTATCCCGATGGGTTCCTTCAAAAGCAATTACTTTCTTTGGATTATATCGAATATTGTCAGGACCTTCCGTTTTGCGAATTGTCACCTGTTTTAGTGCTACTCCAGCATCAGGCAATAAGTTGAGAGTAAAGTAATAGGTAGCGCCCCAAACATAAGTGTCGCTTCGGGTAGTAACTGCTTTAACTAGACGAGGCGGTTGGGCAAAATAAACTGTACCATCTTTTGTCTGAATTCCTAAACTAGGAGTAACAAATAAGAAAAAAGACAAAAGAAATAAGGGAAATTTTTTCATATAATACTACTTTTATAAATGTTTGTTACAAATGGTAGAACTAAGGAAGAAGCAAGAAGCAAGAAGGAGGAAGGGGTAAATATTGAAAAAAACAGGAAAAAAATAGATATAACTACCTAAAATCAATTGGAGCCACTATTTTTCAGCACATCCGATCAAGAGCTACCTTTTCGTAGCATTCTTTTTTCAAAGTGGTAGAAGACCTCTCCCCCAACCCCTCTCCTGCAAGGAGAGGGGGGTATTATTCCCCCTTCCCCCACAGGGAAGGGGGTTGGGGGGTTAGGTTTTTTTCACAAATAATTTCTTATGGCTATATCAAAGCTGATAACTGATAACTGATAACTGAATGCTACTTAATACCATTTTCTGTACAAACAAAATCAAGAGGTTTATCCCAGGAATCTATAGGTAAATCTTGTAAATAAGCAAATTCAAATACAATCCCAATAGTAGGTTTTGATGCCCATTCTTGGTTACTTAGCATCCGGTCATAAAAACCGCCACCATAACCTAAACGATAATTATTAATATTACAAGCAACAGCCGGAACTAAAATTAAATCTACTTCTGATGACTCTAATAACGGTGAATTTAACTCTGGTTCTAGAATACCATAAGCACCTTTTTGTAGAGAATTTCCTGGTTGCCAAATATGCCAAAATAGAGACTTTTCTACACACCTGGGAAAACCCCAAATTTTAGGAGAAAATGTTGTTTTTTCGTCTTCATTTGTAAACAATAAACTCAGGTCTGGTTCCTGACGAAAACTAAAATAAGCTAAAACAGTTTTAGCTGTTTGGAATAGGGAGAAATTTTGTAAGTTACGACACAGGCAATCGCTCTTTTCTCTCCATTCCGTCTCAGGCATAGATCGACGTTTTTTTAATAATGAGCTTCTTAATTCTTTTTTAAGCATTAATCTGTTAAATAGGGAGTAGGGAGTAGGGAGAAAGAATTGATGAATAAGAGTGCGATTAGATTATTCTTCTTCATTTTCATTACTATTAGATAGAGAAAGCAGATCCAGTGATAATTGTTGAGGCAGTTGATCGAGTTGGAAATATTGATGGAACTTATCTGTAACTTGTAACCAATAAGAACGAGATTCCTTTTGACGACGTTTACGGATAAAGCCTAAACTTACCAGTTCAGGAACGTGCTGATAAACTCCTGAACCACGAATATCTACTAATTCTGATTGGGTAATACCTCCCTTCAGAGCGATCGCTGCTAAAGTCCTCAGAGCGCCTACTCCTAATTCGGGTTGAATCAGACTTTCTATCAACTCAGTAAAAGTTGGTTTGAGTTGAAGACTATAGCCTTTTTCTGTTTCGACAACTTCTAAAGCAGTATGTCGATGGGCATATTCTGACATTAATTCGATTAAAGCATCTTTGACTTGGCCACGCTCGCACTTGGCAATCTCAGCAATTTCAGAAATTGAGAGAGGTTGTCCCTTGAGATATAAAATTGCCTCAATTTTACTAGAAAGACTATACATTTAGTATCATTACCCTTACCATAATTTTATTGTATTTTGGTCAAAAAACTTCGCCAATCAAGAAAGTAAAGGATGAAGTTTTCTCACCTAATTGTTTTGATCGGGACTTAAGCAAGCGAACCCATAAACCGGTTTTTTTTGTCAATGTTAATTGTTAAAAACAACGATTTATCCTAAACAACCTGTTTCTTTGCATAAGTCCTGTTTATCATATATTCCCTTTAATACCAAGCGTGATAAATATTTGTTTTTTCTATAAAGTTATTGATTTGATTGAGCGATAAAATTTTATATTTTTTTCCTTATTCCTTACCAAAAAATTAAGGTTTAAATAAGGTTTAAAGTCTCTCCTTATCCAGGATAAAAAAGAAAAAAAATCTTTTGACTTCTGAGTTCAGAAATATAGTCACAAGAAGAATTTAACTTCTGACTTCTGACTTCTGACTTCTGACTTCTAAATACGGGTATTTGATTTTAACAAAATTTATGATATTATAAAAGCTTGTGTGTAAAATTAGTGTAAGTCCATGCCAAAACTAAAAACTCGCAAATCAGCAGCAAGACGCTTTAAAGCCACAGGCAGTGGCAAAATTAAACGCCGTAAAGCCTTCAAAAGTCATCTTTTGGAACATAAAAGCTCAACTCGCAAGAACGATATGTCGAAAATGGCTCTTGTCCATGAGAGTAATGAAGAAAATGTACGTCTAATGCTTCCTTATTTATAAAATTTTAGGTTAGGAGAAAAATTATGCCGAGAGTCAAAAGAGGTAATGTTGCCCGTAAACGCCGTAACAAAATTCTTAAACTAGCTAAAGGATTTAGAGGGGCACAATCTAGACTATTTAAAGTTGCTAACCAACGAGTAATGCAGGCGTTACGAAATGCCTATCGCGATCGCCGGAAACGGAAACGGGATTTTCGTCGTTTGTGGATTACCCGGATCAATGCAGCAGCTCGTCAACAAGGTATGAGCTATAGTCAATTAATTGGCAATATGAAAAAAGCCAATATTGAAATTAATCGTAAAATGTTAGCACAATTAGCAGTTTTAGACCCTGAAACTTTTGCAAAAGTTGTGGAGTTGGCAGGTAAAGCTAAAGGATAATGGATAATGGATAATTGATAATTGATAATGGATAATTGATAATTAATAATTAATCCCTAAAGGTGATTAATAGATACAGCAAATTCCAGGTATGTAAGGTACAACGAAATAAAAACCTTTGTCGCACAGGCATATTGTCTATTGGAATCGGCTGTAATTGATAATTAGAGATAGTTTTCATTATCCATTATTCATTATCAATATTAATTAATGAAAATGCACCACTAGCTAAAATTAAAATTAATCCTGGGTAAAGATTATGGATAGCACTCTACCAGTTTTATACTTATTAATACTGCTAATATTATTGTCTATAACAGCTATATTTATTATCCGTCAGATTACGAAGACAAGGAAAACAGAAAGTCAGCTTTCTAAGTTGAAAGATAAACTGACAAAAGAACAGGGAACAGTAGATGAATATTATCAGCTTGCTAGTATATATTTAGAAAAAAAGTTGTATGTTCAAGCAGTTGAATTATTTCAAAAAGCTCTGAGATTAAAAGATGAAGAGAATGTAGAAGATTTTCCGAAAATTTATAATGCTCTTGGTTTTGCTTACTTCGTGCAAGATCAGTATGATATTTCAATTAGGCAGTATAAAGAAGCATTAAAAATAGCTCCTAATTATGTAACAGCTTACAATAATTTGGGTCATGCTTATGAGAAGAAAAAATTAACTGCCCAAGCGTTAGAAGCTTATGAGTCAGCACTGAAATATGACTCAAAAAATGATACTGCGAAAAGACGTGCAGAATCTATGAGGAAACGTTCTTAGAATTGAGAATTGAGAATTGAGAATTAAGAATTGAGAAGTAAAAATTATTAGCTCGTAGTTGCGCTTTAGCGCTGCTTGGTATCTTGGAGGTAGTTGATAAAGTCAGAAGTCAAAATTTCAGAATTCAGAAGTCAAAATTAGTAGCTTGTAGTTGTACTTTAGCGCTGCAAGACAGATGATATAAAACTGAAAGTCAAATAAATTACTGTGTAGAAATAATCAATTTGAGGACTTATGCAAAGAAACCGGGTTTTTAGGATAAATCGTTATTTTTAACAATAAATATTGACGAAAAAACCCGGTTTCTCGGTTCCCATGGCTTTAGTCCTGAATTTCTTACTTTTGACTTTTGATTTTTGACTTAATTAATTAGCAGGTAAAATTATGGGTTTGCAAGATAGCTTCAAAAAATTTACAGGTAAAACGAGATTTGTTGTCTCTCGTTTATTCATTCACTTAGCTGGTTCGGAGGTAACGCCTTTATTGGGTGTTTTGAATCGATCTGTTAGGGAAGCGGTTGCATCAGAAGGTGACTTGGAAGTAGTGGGGGAAAGACTGGTTGAGGTGTGTCAAAGTCTCCTACAATATAATATCTATTGGCAGTCTGCTGCAAATGAGGGAGATGTTATTTGGAATGAGGGAGAAGCAGGAGACTTTTTTGATGAACTGTTTACAGACTCTGCCCAACGTTACCTAAGTTCAGGGGAAAATGACGACTATGGAGAAGATAACGAACCGTTAACTTTGCCTCCCACTGGTAATTTAGTGGTAATGATAACAGTTGCTTTTGAGGGAGAAGTGCCAGATATTGAAACTGATCTGGCGAGTATAGGGGCAATGACTCAGGCATTAAAAGCTTTAATTAATTTACATTATCAAGAAAAACTTCGGGGTATTCAAATACATTTTTCTCCAGCACGTTTAGGAGATGAATTGGATAATGAACAATTATTAGTAAATTTTTCTGAATTAATTCCTCTGTAAGAAGTGGGTAAGAAGTTTTAAAGTTGGAGTCTTGTGGGAAGCTTTAAAGCATAAATGAACTAAAAAAGAGCAAGTTTTATACCCTTACCCCACTTCCCACACTGCCCACACCTCCCACACTTCCTATATCATTACTATGCACCACCATCAGCTAAAAAACCTACCTTTGTAACTTACATTCCACACGACAAAATGTAGTATCAAAAATAGGAGACAGGAGACAACCAACCCCTAACCCAACCCACCCCCGCCCCTTCCAGGAGGGGGAGACAGGAGATAATTATAGTCGTCAAGAGGAGTAAGTAATTGAGTATTTATGCTTAATATTTTCCCGCTCGTCTGACTCCTCAGAAAGGTCAAATGCAGGAGCTATATAGTATAAATACCTACAAACCTACAGTTTTTTTTTATACTACTTTTAATGTTACAACTTGACGTGCGGAATGTGGGTTGTAAGCTTCCCCCTCTCCCCCCTCTTCCGCTTTGATATAATTTATTACCAAGGGCTACCAACCATAGTAAAGCCTGCCCAATAATAAGGATGGGAGAATTTTTTGTCTTTAATATCAGCTAATTCTGGCGGCAAAGCTACTTCACCACGACTACCCAAACCCCTTAACATACCGTCTTCTATCATAACTTCTCCCCTCAACATTGCTACTTGTGCTTCTCGTAATGCTTCTGCTTTAATCTTCACATTACCTAAATGAGAGTAAAATTCTGTCATTAACCCTAATGTCGCCTCATCATTAACAAACCAAAAACTACCCATAGCTGATTTGACTCCTGTTGCTATTGCTAACCCAGCAAAACCCAATTCAGCGTTACGGTCTCCCACCGCTGTACGACAAGCAGATAATACCAATAATTCTGCAACTTCACTATTCCATCTTAATTTTCGGATTTCATCTAAACCTAATTTATCATCCCATAAATGAATATGTGAATCACTTGCATTTCCAGGTTTAAATTCAGCATGAGTAGCCAAATGAACAATTGGATATAAACGTTTTTGCATTTGATTAATCAGATTATTTCGAGTAAATTCTTCATTGAGGAACATATTACCCTGCCATAATTTATGAGAAATAGTTTGTAATTCTATGGGTACAGCAGGTAAAGGAGGTTGGTCATTAAATTGGCTGGCTCCCATGCCTAATAAAGTTGTATTATGAACAGAGTTATAACGACTATCCATTAAACTCACACTGGGAATCAAACTAATACTATATTTCTCAATCAGAAATTGTTGACCGTCGTGTAAAGCAGCCAGAGGTAATAGGCGCAATCCACTATCCATACTAAATAATAATGTATCAATATTGGTTGCTTCTAATTCTTCAGAAATCGGTGCAATTAACCAGTTGTATAGTTTTTGTGCGAATGGTAAATAACTGGTAGTATTTCGATTTCTCAAGTCAGTAATTTCTCCAGAAAATATCATAGCGATATCTCTAATTTTTTTGCGACCGACTCCAGAAATTGTTTTGAGAATTGGTTCGCCAGTTTCGGTAAAGAGAACTAATTGTAATTGTTCTTGATAGGCAGTAAAATAGATAACCCCTGGTTTTTTTCCTGTTTGGCTGTGCATTTTAGACAGTAATTCTCGCACACCTTTTGTGGAGATTAACTTGTGGTCTAAATTTTCACCGAAATAATTAGAAAATTCATCAACGCGGTTTTTTTCAAGTAAAGAGATGATTCCGGAAACCTCATTAGTAGCAATAGTCAGAGGGTTAGTATTAGTTAAAAATTGTTGAATTTGGTTAGTATTTGTAATTGGTATACCTGGTAGTTCGCTGTTATCTTGAGTGGGGTTATTAGGATTATTAAGCTGTGCATTCATCTCGGAAATAATTTCACTATTATTGACCATTTTTTCCGAAATATTATTCCTTGAATTATTTGGTGTGGGAGGAGTATTTGTCGGAATTATAGTGGAAAAATTATCTCCCTGCTGCTGGATTACAGAAGTATTATTCCCTGAATTGATTATTGTCGAAACTGGATTATTTGTAATAGTTTGATTTAGATTATTGTCGATCGGTGATGGATTATTGGTTGAGGGATTATTGGGGGCTATTAAAGTAGCAGGATTAGAAGTTATTATTTGAGGATTGTTATTATTTACAGCAGGGATAGAATTAGTAATTTCTGGTGATGTAGAATTATTGGGAGTGTTATTAACTGGGTTATTATCTGGTAAAATATTGTTGCCAATTTGAGTTTGGTCTCCTATAGTAATAGTGCCTGGTGCATTATTTTCAATGGTACTAATTCCATCATTAGTAATAGCAGTTTGGTCTCCTGTAGTAATATTATTTCCGGCATTATTATCAATTGTAGCGTCTCCTACATTAGTAATAGCAGTTTGGTCTCCTGTAGTAATATTATTTCCGGCATTATTATCAATTGTAGCGTCTCCTACATTAGTAATAGCAGTTTGGTCTCCTGTAGTAATATTATTTCCGGCATTATTATCAATTGTAGCGTCTCCTACATTAGTAATAGCAGTTTGGTCTCCTGTAGTAATATTATTTCCGGCATTATTATCAATTGTAGCGTCTCCTACATTAGTAATAGCAGTTTGGTCTCCTGTAGTAATATTATTTCCGGCATTATTATCAATTGTAGCATCACCATTTTCCGTAGTAGCAGTTTGGTCTTCTGTAGTAATATTATTTCCGGCATTATTATCAATTGTAGCATCACCATTTTCCGTAGTCGTAGTTTGGTCTTCTGTAGTCAGATTATCTCCAGCATTATTTTCAATTGTAGCGTTACCGTCTTCAGTAGTTGTAGTTTGGTCTCCCACAAATATATTACTCATAGCATCAACGTCAATATTGGCATCTCCTTCATTAGTAGTAGAAGTTTGCTCGTTAATATCTACATCTCCACCCGCATCAACGTCAATATTGGCATCTCCTTCATTAGTAGTAGAAGTTTGCTCGTCAATATCTACATCCCCACCAGCATCAACATCAATATTGGCATCTCCTTCATCAGCGTTACTATTTTGCTCGGTTGCGGAAATATCATCACCAGCAGTATTATCAATATTGGCATCACCCTCGCCAGCATCAACAGTCTGAGAACCAGTATCAATATCATCACTTGCATCCAAGTCAATACCGCCTGCTGTACCTTGCTCCGAACTAGACTCAATATTCTCTGTGCGGATAGAGCCATCAGTAGCTTCAATTTGAATAACACCTGCACTAACACTGCCTAATGAACTCACATTTCCCGTGGCAACGTCCGTACCATTGACAACAATATCACCACTAGGTCCACCGTCAGCTTGGGTAGTGATATTTCTGGTTTGAATTTCATTAATATTACTACTGATGCGCACGTCTCCACTTTCTTGAGGGCCAAAAGATGCAATATTATTGATGGTGACGTTCCCACCAGAGTCAAGGATAATTTCACCACCCGTACCATTAGTCGAATATGTAGCTATATGGTTGATATTGATATTACCTTCGTTGTTGGTTTGGATGAAAACATTTCCACCAAGTTCGTTTTCCCCTGTAGAGAAGATAACGTTTGTATTGATATTGCCTTCGGTACTAGAGATATTAACATTACCGCTTGTGTTTCCCCCAAAAGAACTAATTTCGTGTGTAGTAATATTACCCTTTGCAGTCAGAGTAATATCGCCACCAGTACCTTCAATAGAATAGGAATGAAGATTAGGATTATTTAGAAGATTAGGATTATTTATACTATTTCCTTCACTAAATACAGTTGTTACCTCTTCTGAAGTCACATCTGCTTCAGATGATATTCCCAAATCAGTAGTATCTACTGTTGTATCAATACTACCATTGCGAGATGTAATGCTAATATCTCCTCCTACACCAGTGCCATTTGTACCTGTCAGGATTAGACCTGTGTAAATATCTCCATCAGCGCTAAGAGAAACATTTCCACCATTTCCTTGCTCTCCATCAATAATAGAGAAAGTCCATAATACATTACCGTTAGTATTGATGATGCCAGTATTACTGTTAATCTCAATATTTCCTCCATTGCCAGAGCCTGAAAGAGTTTCAATTTTTGAAATTTCTATATCCCCTTCTGCGTTCAGCACAATATCTCCCCCATTTCCCAGATCAGATGTAGAATTCAGAACACCATTAGTATGAATGGAACCACTGCTACTATTCATAGTGATTTTACCACCATCACCCTGTACAGAAAATGAGTCAATTTTTGCTGTATTAATATCTCCAAAGGCAGATAAATTCACAGTTGCAGCATTACCAGAAGAAGAATCAGATGTAATTACACCACTGGTAGTATCAATGAAGCCGTTAATACTGGTAATATTTATAGCACCTGCATCACCCAACAATGAAAAGCTACTAAGATTAGCTGCGTTAATGTTGCCCATAGCTGTTAAGGAAATACTGCCTCCTTCGCCTTGAGTAGATGAAGAGTTGAGAGTAGCATTCGTTGTATCAATGCCACCTTCTATACTATTGAGTGTTATGTCACCTGCTTTAGCATCAACAAATCCAGTAAATAAAGATTCCGTAACAGTAATATCTCCCTGAGCTGTAACTTCTATTTCACCACCATCTAGATTAGAAATTCCGATGAGGGTATTACTGGCATTACCAATATTAATTCCTTGGGTGGGTGAATTGAAAAATGCTCCACCACTGCCACTCCTTGCTTCTAAATTTTCCACACTCAGATTAAGTGGCTCTGTAACTACACCAATGGAACCTGTCGCCTCAGTTTGAAAAACAGCATTAGCAGATGTAATTAGAGAATTTTCTGAACTGCGAAAAATATTGCCACCATTGGCATCAACTGCGACATTTCCTGTGGTTAAAAGATTACTGAGGGTAATATCTCCTATTTCGGCAAGCTTGCCTATTGAAATTGATATATCTCCACTACCTGCATTTATAGTTGTGTCTGCTGCCATAGTTATGTTTCCGCTTCCCTCATCCCGATATTGCAAATCTGCACCTTGATCGTTGGCACGGAGAGTAATATTGCCGTTGCTGTTGGAGGTATCAATGTCAGCGTTAAGATTAATATTCCTTCCCGCTCTTAATTCTAGGTTAGAAATATCTTCGCTCTCAATAGGTTCGTTAATAGTAATATCATTGTGAGCTTGTAGACTTACTTCTCCACTTTTTTGATTAACTTGATCTGCATCAGAGGTAATATTGGCATCGGGGTTATTGCTAAACCCATCATCTTCTCCACCATCTTCAATAGCGATATTTCTCGAACCACTAATTTCTCCAATTTCAATACTACCTGCATTTGCAGTAATATTTAGGTTGCCGTCTGTACCATTTTCAGAAGTTATGCTTACGAATGCTCCGCTGGTATCTACATCTGAGGAGTTGCTAGTTAAGTTAATATTGCCTGCCTGAGTATTGCCAGTTGAAATTAGGAGTCCCGATAAAATTATTAAGCCTTCGGAATTAACAGTAATATCTCCACCAATACCATTTTCTGAGGATGATGATAATGAGCTACTATTAACAACTGAGCCATTTACACTCGTGAGATTAATGTCGCCTCCTTCTGTAACTCCATCGGCGATCAAAGCCTTGCTGTTAATATTGCCATCAGCTATAACTTCTATATTTCCACCTTTTCCTGTCTCCTGGCTAAAAGAAAAAATATCACCTCCAGTTGTAAATACAGAACCATCACTACTGATAATCGTAATATTTCCGCCATTACCATTGTCTGAGGAAGAGCTTGTGTCAGCAATGCTAATATTTCCCAAAGCTGTTATAGATATATTTCCCCCATTACCCTCTTCTGCATTGGCAAATATTATACCATTGGTAGTATCGATATTACCGTTACTACTCTCCAGAGTAATATTACCTGCTTCACTTGCACCAGAGGTAGAAACAGTGGCTGTTATGATATCACCATCTGCAGAGATAGAAATATCCCCTCCTCTGCTTGGAATAAAACTATTTCCTGTAGTAACATCATTTGCTGAAGTGTCAATGCTACCACTGCGACTGCGAATTGTAATATCTCCACCACTCTCCTCACCAAGAGAGAAAGAGCTTGTAAATCCAGTCTGAATGTTACCTTCAGCTAGAATAGAGATATCACCACCTGTACCAACAAAAGAACTTGAGGAAATATAGGTAGTAGAAATAGCGCCTTCATCGCTAGTAATATTAATTGTTCCTACATCCCCAGAAGACAGTGATAATATTTCTCCTAACTGAATATCATCTGTGGCAGTTATTGTTATATCTCCTCCATTAATAGCAGCACCAGATATTAGAAAGCTATTAGGAGAATTAATACCACCTTCACTTTGGAGGGTAATATTGCCACCCCTTACACTACTTTGAAAAAAACTAGTAAAAATTTCACCTACTTGGATATCATCTTTTGCACTCATGGATACATCTCCACCTATATTGTTACTGGAAATGCTACTTAGGTTACCAGCAGTTGTATCAATCACACCTCCTGAATTTAAAGTAATACTACCTCCTGTACCACTACCACCCAGACTTTCTGTATCTCTGGTACCATCACTTTTAAAAATTTCATTCACTTCTCCAGTTACAGTAGAAATATTACCAGTGGTGATATCTCCTGCTGCAGTGATTTCTATATCTCCACCACTGCCATCAAAGGAGAAAGATAAGAGATTATCGGCAGTGGTATCAATATCACTTGTACTACTTTCTAAGGTAATCTTCCCTGCATCACCTATGCCACTTCCTACTGTAATTTCATTATCATTTTCATCTATTAAAAAGAAACTGGAAGCACTTCTAATTTTACCTGTCTGAATTTTCCCGGTTGCATTAATAGTGACATCTCCTCCATCACTATTTAAGGAAAAAGTATTAATTTCACCACCTGTGGTATTAATTTCACCTTCAGACATTAGGTTAACGTTACCACCATTGCCATTACCACCATTAGCTGTAAAATTTGTTGTGCCATCAGAATTGGTTGTAGAAACTACTTCTCCCGCAGCAGCAGTAATTTCACCTGTATTAATATCTCCTCCAGCACTTATTTCAATATTTCCTCCATCTCCCTCAATAGAACTAGCATTAATTTCACCTTCTGTCGTATCAATTTCATCATTGGCGCTGCTAATATTAATATCTCCTCCATCTCCCTCACTTACTCCCGTCGAAATATCCCCACTTACCGTAATTTTATTCTCTGCCAAAAGTTCAATATCTCCACCATCAGAAGTTGAAATTCCTGCCACATCCACATCACCCAATACATCAAAAAATACTCCTCCACTTCCCCCTACTGCCTCTAATTTTTCTACATCTAACCGCAACGGTAAATCTGATAAACCTATTCCTCCACTACCAGAAGTCTCCAACAAAATACTACCTGCATTTATCAAGGAATTCTCAGAAACACTCTCAATATTTCCACCATTGGCATTAACTAAAACTTCACCTGTTGTTGTTAAATTGCCTAGAGTAATATCTCCAATTTCCTCGACATTTCCCAACTCAATTCTAATCGTGCCACTGCCAGCCTCTAAATTTGTTCCTTCTGCTTGAATAATATCTCCTTTACCTTCTCCATTATTCCCTTCAATAAAAATATTTCCATCCCCATTTTCTGTATTAATATCTGCATTAATATTTACACTTTCACTGGCAGTTAACCTCACATTATGTGCTGATTCAATTCCTTCTTCAATATTAATATCTCCATCTACATTTAATTGAATTCGGCCTCGTCTACCTCCAGTAGAAATCCCGGTTAGTTGCCCATTTACTCCACCTACAGTTAGAGATGAAATTGAATCTATAAATACTCCACCTTTTCCTGTAAGTGCTTCTAAATTATTCACATCAAATCTTAGTGGAGCATCAGATAATCCAATTCCTCCTGCTCCACGAGTTCTTAAAATTGCTTTTTCTGCTGTGATTAAACTATTGGGTGAAACTTGAGTAATATTACCACTATTGGCATTAAGTATTATTCGTCCTTCTGTAGTTAAATTAGCTAGATTTATGTCTCCTATTTCTCCTAATGCTCCTAGTCTAATTGCTATAGTTCCACTTCCGGCATTTAATGTTGTTCCTTCTTGTTGATTTATGGATGCTAAACCTTCCCTACGATTTTCGACATTGGCATTATTATCATTACCAAATAAGCTAATATTTCCGTTACCTTCGGATGTGTCGATATCAGCATTTATATTAATACTTCGTCCGGCTTTAATTTCTACATTGGAGTCGGTTTCGATTTTTTCATTAACTGTTATATCATTGTCTGCTTGGAGAATTATTTCTCCTCCCACATTTCCAGAATTTGATACATCTATATTTCCTGAAGTAATAACATCTCCTGGCGTATCAGCAATTATTGTATTTGAGTCTATCAATACCACATCACCATCAGTATTAACTATGACAGATGTGGCTTCACTTGTTTCTCCACTTGTTAATAATTTTGCTAAAGATAAAGGGGTAATATTAGTATCTTCCCCACTTACTACAGAAGAGTCTACATCTAAACTTAATAAATGTCCTGGTTGTGATATTCTCAGGGTACTACCGCCTTCTACTGCTGCAATGATAATATTACCCCCTGAAGCGGACAGTTCCCCTGTATTAATCACAGTCCCCCCCAACAAAGTGAGATTTTCTCCAGGATTTAAACTTAAGTTTGCTTCATTAACTATAGCGCCTGGGTTAGATACGTTAAATTTATATCCACTGGGGTTTCCAACTAATTTTGAATAGTCATTTGTGCCGATCGCTTTAAACCAGAAATTATTGTTGTCAAAACCTATACCTGTAGCGGTGGTGACGCTGAATGAAGCGGGTATGTTGAGGCTGGCATTTTGGCCCAAAATTATGCCTGCGGGGTTCATTAGGAAGAGGTTGGAGTTACCACCGATAACTTGAATCAGACCGTTAATATAAGAAGCATTTCCTCCTGTTACCCTACCGAGAATATTGGTAGTATCTGGGGTAGTGAGGAAGTTAGCAGTTTGGCCAGAGTTGAGGTTAAATTGGTCAAAGCTATGGAATAAATTTGCTCCACTACGAGTGCCACCTTGGATCTCAAATTCGTTGCCGTTTTGATTTACAGTTGTACCTGTAGTGTTGTTAGCGGGGGTTATGGGTTGTGCTTTAGTAGGAGTTGCTGCCAAAGCTGCAAGTAAAGGCATTAATAGGGATAGGGCATGGCCACAGCGAACCGTTTTCATAGTTTATGGAAATACACATAGGATTTTCCAACTATTATATTTCAGCTAATTTAACAGTTATGCAATTTCGTTTTAGCAATCAAACTATTTCAGGACTACCCATGAGTTAGGAAAAACTAGGATTTGAGATGGCTTCTCTGTAGGTCGCAATGAGGAAAATACGTTCTACTGCCTAAGTCTTACATTTTTGTCAATTAGACCTCTCCAGAAAATAAACTTGCTCTTTCTAAGCAGATTCTAGGTTAATTTAGTAGAACTAACGGAATAAATATTTTTTGCCTGTTCTCTACTCCCTACTCCCTAAAATCATCAAATATACATACTTGATCAAGCAGGAAAATTCTGTATAATTTATTACCAAGGACTGCCAACCATAGTAAAGCCTGCCCAATAATAAGGATGAGCAAAATTCTTATTTTGAATACTCGCTAATTCCGGTGGCAAAGCTACCTCACCAGGACTACCGGAACCCCTCAACTTACCGTCTGCGATCGCAACTTCTCCCCTTAACATCGCTACTTGTGCTTCTCGTAATGCTTCAGCTTTAATCTTCACATTACCCAAATGAGAGTAAAATTCTGTCATTAACCCTAATGTTGCCTCATCATTAACTAACCAAAAACTACCCAAAGCAGATTTAACTCCAGTTGCTATTGCTAACCCAGCAAAACCTAATTCAGCATTCTGGTCTCCCACTGCTGTACGACAAGCAGATAATACTAACAGTTCAACTTCAGGATTATTCCATCCTAATTCTCGTATTTTATCCAATTGTAATTTCTCATCCCATAGTTGAATATAAGATTTACTCACATCTCCACTTTTGAATTCGGCATGGGTGGCTAAGTGAATAATTGGATAGGGATAATTTTGACGTTGATTAATCAGATTTTTCCTGGTAAATTCTTCATTGAGGAAAGTATCTCCTTGCCATAAATTTTCTGTAATTGAAGTAAGTTCTACTGGTACTGCTGGTAGAGATGGTTTATCAGAAAATTGGCTGGCTCCCATAGCTAAAACTTGAGTATTTTTTAAAGAATTATAGTTACTATTCATTAAACTGAGACTAGGAATTAAACTGATATTATATTTCTCAATTAAAAATTGTTTTCCATCGTGTAATGCGGCTACAGGTAAAAGACGAAATCCACTGTCCATACTCAATAATAATGTATCAATATTAGCTGCTTCTAATTCAGATGCCATTGGAGAAATCAACCAATTATAAAGTTTTTGAGCTAATGGTAAATAGCTCTGACTATTTCGATTTCTGGGGTCAATGATATTCACATGAAATTGAAGAGCAATTTCTTTTAATTTAGCTCGATTAACTTCATAAATAGTTTTGAGAATAGATTGACCATCGGCAGTGAATAGTATTAGTTGTAGTTTGTCATTGTAAACATTTACATAGATAACCGCTGACTTTTTTCCAGTTTGTTGTTCCATTTCTGCCAAAATGTCTCTGGCACTTTTTGTGGATAATAATTGTGGTTCGAGATTAACGCCAAAATAACTTGAATATTCATCAATTCGGCTTTTTTCTAAACCAGATATCATTTCTTGTCTGGTAATATCTACTGTCAATGAAGTTCGGGATGAAATTTGTGATTGTAGTAGTATTTGAGGATAATTTATCATGTTTTCGTTATAAAGATAATTTATAATGTCTTCGTCATCTTTGAAAAAGTTATATAACATCATAGTTTTAGCTATTTTGTCATGGATTAGCATAGATTCAGGAATATTTATATTGCTGGTATTTGATGGAAAAAATTGATTAGTATTACGGATATATGTGGAATAAATTTCTGAATTTAATTTCAAATTATTATTAATGTTGGGTAGATTAGAAATTATTGTACTAGGAGATATATTAGCAGTTATTGAACTAGGATTTTGATTGCTATTAATTGTGGAGAAAAAGTTGTTAGTTTGTCTTGGATTATTAGTTGTTGTTGTGGATGGTAAAGTTAAGTTCTTAGTTGGTGGTAAAGGCAAGTTTGTTGGTATTTGTGGAGTCCGATCTATCATTATTGAGGCTGGAATTTCATTGATAGCTGAAGTGTTCAAAGGAGGAACTACGGGAAAAGGAGGAACTATGGGAAATAGATTGTTTGGTGCTGGGAGACTAATATTATTATTTGGTTGATTAATATTAACTATTCCAGTATCTGTCAAAATTTCACCCGTGCTAATCTCACCAATTCTAGTAGTAAGATTAATATTGCCACTTCCTTGAGGCCCAGTGGAAGTAATATTCCCTGTATTAATATTATTTCTAGCACTAATATCAATATTACCAGCACTACCTGTTTCAGCTTTACTAATAATATTTTCTGTATTAACTGAACCGAAAATGCTAGTGACAGAAATATTCCCACTGTCTTCACCACCAATAGAAGTAATATTATCTGTATTTATATCCTCTCTTGCTGTTACATTAATATCCCCAGAATTGCCTGTTTCGGCAATTGTTTCAATATTATTAGCATTGACAGAACCTTGGTCACTACTAACAGAAATAGTACCACTATCATCACCGCCAAAAGAACCTATATTATCAGTATTAATATTATCTTGGGCTGCAATATCAATATCCCCAGCATCTCCTGTTTCGGCTTCAGTTACTACATTCTGAGTATAAATTGAACCATTGTTACTATTAACTTCTATATCCCCACTATTATTATTGGCATAGGTACTAATATTTTCTGTGTTAATATTATTTTCGGCATCAACATCAATATTACCAGAGTCTCCTGAGTCGCCACGAGATTCAATATTACCTGTATTGACATTGCCATTATCGCTGCTAACTTCTATATCCCCACTATTATTATTGCCACTGGTACTAATATTTTCTGTATTGATATTATTTTCAGCATCAACATCAATATTGCCTGAGTCTCCTGAGTCGCCATGAGATTCAATATTACCTGTATTGACCTCCCCATCATCACTACTAACTTCTATATCCCCACTATTTTCTCCACCAGTAGAATTAATTTCATCAGTGTTCACATCATCTTTAGCTTGAACTGTAATATCGTCTGAGTTGCCAGAGTTGGAGAGAGACTCTATATTTTCGGTAGTGATGGAACCATCAGAGGCGATGACTTCTACCTCTCCAGACGAGCGATCGCCTACCGACTGAATATCAGCAGTATTAATATTGCCTTGGAAATTATAGGTATTGAGGCGGATATTACCACTGGTGCCATTTTCGGCGATGGTTTGAATGTTGCGGGTAGTAATAGTGCCATTGTTGCTTTGGATATTGACATCACCACTTTGTTGAGATCCGAAGGAGGCAATGTTATAAATTTCAATATTGCCAGCAGAGTTAAGATTAATATTACCACCCACACCCTTGAAAGCATTCGAGAAAATAGTTTCTGTGTTGATGTTACCGTCCATGCTGGTAATATTGATATCTCCAGCTTTGGATGGCTCATCACTTAGAAATCCTGTAGCACTAGACAGGACACTTGTATAGATATTTCCTTGTGCTTCTAGGGTAATATCTCCTCCATTACTGAACATAGAATTAGACTCTAGTGTTCCCCCACTTGTATCAATTTTTCCTCCTGCTTCCAGAGTAATATCTCCTGCATCACCACTACCAAAAGAGCGGGAGTCTACATTTGCAGTTTTAATATCGCTTTCAGCATTTAGAGTGATATTACCTGCTGCATCGTAGGAGCGAGATATAAGTTGAATACTGGATGTATCAATAATACCACTGCTATTGAGGGTAATATTTCCTGCTTTTCCATTATTGGTAAATGTAGATATTGGTTCAGTTACAGTAATGTCACCTTCTGCACTAATTTCTACATCACCTCCACTAGAAGTTAAAATTCCTCTAATAGCATCACTAGCATCTCCTATAGATATTTCCTGAGTAGGAGAGTTGAAAAATGCGCCACCACTACCTCCTCTTGCTTCTAGCTTATTTACCTCTAGGCGAATTGGTTGTGTAGATAAACCTATTCCGCCATCGTTACGAGTTTGAAAAATTACGCTCTCTGCTTTGATTAAAGAATTATCGCTAGCTCTAAAAATGTTTCCCCCTGGCGTATCTACTGTAACTGTACCAGCAGTGCGGAGGTTGCTCAAGGTTATGTCTCCAAATTCGCCGAGAGTTCCCATTTGTATTGTAATATTTCCACTCCCTGCATCTAATGTTGTATCTGCTGCCATTGTAATATTAGCTTTACCGGGTTCCCGATAATTGGCATTTGCATTGTTGTCGTTAGCACTGAGGGTAATATTGCCATTTGCTCCAGAAGTATCTATGTCAGCGTTGATATTTATATTACGGCCTGCTTTTATTTCTAGGTTGGAGATTTTGTCTGAGTTAATAGGTTCGTTTATTGTAATATCGTTGTGTGCTTGTAAAGTAACTTCTCCCTCTGTGTCGTTAATTTCCTCTGCATCTATATTATTGGAGTTTTCGTTAATATCCTCTTCTGTTCCATCAGCAATAGTGATATTTGTTGAAATATCAAGATCGCCTACCTCAATACTACCTTCATAAGCATTGATAGAAATATTTCCATCTGTACCATTTTCTGAGAATGCTGTTAGTTCTCCTTCATTAGTATTAACGTCACCGGAGTTACTACTTAACTGTATGTCACCTCCTTTTTCCATACCAGATGAATTAACATTGCCCGTGTAAATATTGCTTTCAGCACTCAGAATGATATTAGCTCCAGTTCCTTTTCCAGCAGAAGAGTTTAACCCACCTGGACTGGTATCAATACTACCCGAAGAACTGGTAATTTCAATTTCTCCTCCTTTTTCTCCTCCAAATGTAGTAATATTACCTGTAATTACTGAGTCAGTAGCATTGATAGAAACATTTCCTCCAATTCCTCTATTTCCTCCATTACTTAAATTACTATAAGACTCTATAGCACCACCAGTACTATCAATAATTCCTCCTGCACTGATAGTAACATTTCCTCCTCTTTCTCCATAAGGAGTATAAGAGTAAAGACTACCTGTAATAATGTTGCCTGCTGCCTTTAAACTAATATTCCCCCCCCTCTCAGATAGTGAAACTGATTCTAACTTACCTTTGCTTGTATTAATATTTCTGCCGGACTCCAAGGTGATATTTCCACCTTGATGATCTCCGCTAACAACAGAAGATAAGAGTCTTTGTGTGAAAATATCTCCTTCTGCTTTGAGAGTTATATTTCCTCCATCTCCGTCAAAAGCAGCAGATTGTATTTGATTTTTAGTAGTATCTATTATTCCTCCCGCTTTCAGAGTAATATCACCACCCCTAGCATTATTTTCTTCATCTTCTGGGAAGGTTCCAAATGAAACTGATGATATTAACTCAGTGGTAATATTTTCCCCTGCTGTCAATTCGATATTTCCACTTTTTTGATCGCTAGAAGATGAAACTAAACCGTTCGTATCAAGAGAATTACCTGAATGAAGGATAATATTACCTCCCGTTTCTGTACCATCTGCCCGAAGAGAACTTGTCTGAATATTTTCTCCAGCAGTTATTTCTATATTTCCACCTTCTTTGTTGCTAGAAGATGAAATTAGTCCTTTGGTAGTATTAATTGAATTACCTGCATTGAGAATAATATCACCTCCTGTTTCAGTTGCTTCTGCATTTATTTTATTTGTCTGAATATTTCTCTCTGCTGTGAGTGTAATACTACCTCCATTTCCTAATTCGGAACTAGCATTAATTTCACTTTCTTTTGTATCAATTCCACCATTACGACTTTCAATACTAATATCTCCTGCATCTCCTGCATCTCCTTCATTTACCTTTGTATAAATTTCTTCAACAACTGTAATTTTATTCTCTGCCAAAAGTTCAATATCTCCACCATCAACTGTTGATATTCCTGCCACATTCACATCACCCAATACATCAAAAAATACTCCTCCACTTCCCGCCACTGCCTCTAATTTTTCCACATCCAACCGCAACGGTAGATCAGATAAACCTATTCCACCATTCCCAGAAGTTTCCAACACAATATTACCCGCATTTATCAAGGAATTCTCATCAACACTCTCAATATTTCCACCATTAGCATTAACCAAAACTCCACCTGTTGTTGTTAAATTCCCCAGAGTAATATCTCCAATTTCCTCGACATTTCCCAACTCAATTCTAATCGTGCCACTGCCAGCCTCTAAATTTGTTCCTTCTGCTTGAATAATATCTCCTTTACCTTCTCCATTATTCCCTTCAATAAAAATATTTCCATCCCCATTTTCTGTATTAATATCTGCATTAATATTTACACTTTCACTGGCAGTTAACCTCACATTATGTGCTGATTCAATTCCTTCTTCAATATTAATATCTCCATCTACATTTAATTGAATTCGGCCTCGTCTACCTCCAGTAGAAATCCCGGTTAGTTGCCCATTTACTCCACCTACAGTTAGAGATGAAATTGAATCTATAAATACTCCACCTTTTCCTGTAAGTGCTTCTAAATTATTCACATCAAATCTTAGTGGAGCATCAGATAATCCAATTCCTCCTGCTCCACGAGTTCTTAAAATTGCTTTTTCTGCTGTGATTAAACTATTGGGTGAAACTTGAGTAATATTACCACTATTGGCATTAAGTATTATTCGTCCTTCTGTAGTTAAATTAGCTAGATTTATGTCTCCTATTTCTCCTAATGCTCCTAGTCTAATTGCTATAGTTCCACTTCCGGCATTTAATGTTGTTCCTTCTTGTTGATTTATGGATGCTAAACCTTCCCTACGATTTTCGACATTGGCATTATTATCATTCCCAAAAAGTGTAATATTTCCATTGCCACTTGATGTCTCAATATCGGCATTTATATTAATACTTCTACCAGCTTTAATTTCTACATTGGAGTCAGTTTCAATTTTTTCATTTACTGTTATATCATTGTCTGCTTGGAGAATTATTTCTCCTGATAAATCTTCTATATTTTCAGCAGAAATTGTCACATCAGCATTTTCATCTTGAGCAAATGGGTCTATTGGTGTTTCTGTTTCTGTTGTTTCTGAATTATCGGTAATGTCTGTATTTTCTGTATTTGTAGAATCTGCTATTTCTATTTCTGAATTATTATTATTTTCTGTTGTATCTGAATCAGAATTTTCGTTTGGCTGAACCTCGGAATTATTCTGTGCTGTTTCGGTTTCTGAATTTTCAGTATTCTCTGTGAACTCAATCTCAGAATTATTTCCTTCTTCGTTCCCTAATGTATTTTCTAATTCTCCAACTGTCAGATTTTCTGGGTCTAATAAAATTGTTCCTGTATTTCCAAATGCTGCACTAACATCTACAGTTCCATCAAATATTAATTGTTGTTTTCCTGAAACTTCAACAAACCCTCCATTACCAGAAATCTCTCCTCCTTTCGCACTAATATTTCCGCCAAAATTAGTAATTTCATCCGACCAAATTATTACTCTTCCTCCATCTCCATTTGTAATAGCATCGGCAGAAATAATTGAGTTTTGATTAACAAAAGTATGTTCAGAATTAGGAACAATTCCATTACCTTGAAAGTCCCCTCCTATTAATACAGTTCCACCTCCATTCAAACCATCAGCATTGATATTTGTATCAATGAGAGCTACGCGATCGCCTAAGACATTTATTTGGCCTCTGATCCCCCTTCCGTCCCCCTTATCAAGGGGGATATTTCCAGTATCCCCCCCTTCATAAGGGGGGTTAGGGGGGATCGAAACGTTGATACTTCCAGAAGTTATAGTTGTACCGGGAGTATCAGCAATCAAGGTATTTGAGTCTGTCAACACCACATCACCATCAGCATTAACTGTGACAGATGAGGCGTGAGTTATATTGCCTCCTGTTAAAAGTTCTGGTAAAGATAAAGCAGTAATATTAGTATCTTCCCCATCTTGTAGGGATGTTGCATGCAAGGTCTCTACATCTAAACTTAATAAATGTCCTGGTTGTGATATTCTCAGGGTACTACCACCTTCTACTGATGCAATGGTAATATTACCGCCTGAAACAGAGAGTTCCCCAGTATTAATAACACTCCCCCCCAACAAAGTTAGATTTTCTCCAGGGTTTAAACTTAAGTTTGCTTCATTAACTATAGCACCCGGAGTTGAGACATTAAATCTATATCCACTGGGATTTCCGACTAATTTTGAGTAGTCGTTTGTGCCCATTGCTTTAAACCAGAAATTATTGTTGTCAAAACCAATACCTGTGGCAGTAGTAACGCTGAATGACGCGGGTATGTTGAGGGTAGCGTTTGGACCGAACATTATACCTGCGGGGTTCATCAGGAAGAGGTTGGAGTTACTGCCGATAACTTGAATGAGACCGTTAACATAAGAAGCATTTCCACCTGTGATTCTACCGAGAATATTGGTAGTGTCTGGGGTGGTGAGGAAGTTAGCAGTTTCCCCGGAGTTAAGGTTGAATTGGTCAAAGCTATGGAATAAATTCGCTCCACTACGAGTGCCACCTTGGATATTAAATTGGTTGCCGTTTTGATTGATAGTTGTACCTGTAGCATCATTAGCAGGGGTTATGGGTTGTGCTTTAGTAGGAGTTGCTGCTAATGCTGCGAGTAAAGGTATTAATAGGGATAAGGCATGGCCACAGCGAACCGTTTTCATAGTTTCTGGAAATACATATAGGACTTTCAAACTATTATATTTCAACTCGTTTAATGGTTATGCAATATTACAGCAATCAAACTATTTCAGGACTTACCCAATTATTAATTATTAATAATTAATAATTAAATAATTCTGGTTTAAAGCCTCCCCTTTTACAGCGCTTTTCAGTTGAGTAGACCACAAAACTGTTGTAGGAGTAATGAGTAAGGAGTAATGAGTAAGGAGTAAGGAGTAATGAGTCAGTATCATTGTGGTT
>NZ_JBNHER010000227.1:0-1339 GCF_050015975.1 Dapis purpurea BLCC-M126
TTTTAACCAGAGGTAATTATCAATTATCCATTATCAATTATCAATTAATGAAAATTATCTTACCAATTATCAGGAGTCATCCTATTTGATCCACTCCAGACGAGATTATGTTTGGTTGAATACTGATGAAGAAGGGAGATCGGAGCAGGGAGAATAGTTTATGAGAATACTGACTTGATATGAACTCAAGAAGAGGTAGAGCAGTGAACAACAAGAGAGGTTTTATTGCACCTCCGTACAGAGCAAGTGAAATTTTCTTGAAGTTAAGGTGAAAATGAAGTAAAATTGAACTTGTTATCTTTTCTCAATTTGGCTGGTAATGATGATGCTTAACTTACCTAGGTATAAAGAAATAAACCCAATATATACTGGAAACCGCACTCTAGTCTATCGAGGTATCCGATGCACCTCTCAGCAGCCAGTCATTATCAAAGTCTTACGCAACCCCCATCCCAACTTTCATGAATTGGTACAATTCCGCAACCAATACATCATCACACGTCACCTGGAACATCGGATAATTGTGCAACCTTTGGCCTTGGAACGTTACAATAATGGTTATGCTCTAATTATGCCAGATTCAGGAGCCTACGCTCTTTCCAACTATTGGCAAAACTCAGAGCAAAGCATCACAAATTTCCTCCACATTGCGATACAACTAGCAGAAGTTCTCCACTATCTGAATCAACAACGCATCATTCACAAAGACATTAAACCCGCCAACATCCTCATCCATCCTGAAACCAAGCAAGTCCAACTGATTGACTTCAGCATTTCCAGCTTATTACCTAGTGAACAACAACAGCTAATTAACCCAAATGTTCTGGAAGGAACCCTGGCCTATATTTCCCCAGAACAAACTGGTCGCATGAACCGAGGAATTGACTACCGCAGTGACTTTTATTCCCTTGGTGTAACATTTTTTGAACTCCTAAACGGAAAATCACCCTTTGATACCAATGATCCAATGGAATTGGTGCATTGTCATATTGCCCAGAAAGCGAAATTTCCACTAGCAACTCAAGTACCGGAAATGTTGCAAGAAATAGTGCTCAAGTTGATGGGCAAAAATCCAGAAGACCGTTATCAGAGTGCTTTGGGTTTGAAGCACGATCTAGAGAAATGTCTACAACAGTTAGAAGCTACAGGAGAAATTACATTCTTTGAGTTGGGACAAAGGGATGTGAGCGATCGCTTCATTATCCCAGAAAAACTCTACGGCAGGGAAAGTGAAGTAAAAATTCTACTGGATGCCTTTGAGCGAATCACTAATGGCAGTTCAGAAATAATGCTAGTCGCCGGTTTTTCGGGAATCGGAAAAACAGCAGTCATCAATGAA
>NZ_JBNHER010000228.1:0-8702 GCF_050015975.1 Dapis purpurea BLCC-M126
CTTACTCATTACTCCTACAACAGTTTTGTGGTCTACTCAACTGAAAAGCACTGTATACCATTACTATGGCACCACCATCAATATTTGTACCTCATTTAGAATATTTTTCCATCTTTTCGGTGTATCTATCTCTACAAACGACTTCGTACCTCAAAAATTTAGTCCCAGATATTGATAGCAAATGGCTTCTATACTTGGAATCTACTTTCAATAATTGATAATTGATAATTACCTCTTCCTTTTAGGGAGAGGATTGAATAAAAGGAAAATTTTTTCTTGTTTCTCCTTTAAATGAGAGGCTTTAAACCTTGATTATTCGGTACTTTGAATACAATTTTCTCACTTCAGAATATCAGTTATCGCTCCCCAAAAATCTCTACTTATCCATTGAATAACTACAATTTTTCTCACCCAACCATTTCTCTCCTAGCTGTTTGAGAGATATCATCACTGGTTGCACTTCTAATCCTTTCTCTGTCAAAGAATATTCAACATGGGGAGGCACTTCTGGATACACCCGCCTTGCTAACAAACCATGCTTTTCTAACTCTCTCAGTCTTAATGTCAGGGTTTTCGAGCTAATTCCCGGTAGAGCTTCTAATAATTCATGAGTTCGGCGATCGCCACTCAACAACTGTTGCAAAATCAATACCGACCACTTACCACCCAATATTCCTAATACAAACTGAATCGGACAATTGTTGTTTAAACACAATATATCCCTCATTTTAACATCCGATTTGACATTCTTATTTTTAACTTTCATTTTTTTCTAACTCTTAAAAATTTATCTTTCTTTAATAATAACCTTTACTACTGAAAAAACAAAATTTTTTACTTTTTGTAACTAAAGATTTTTTCAGACCCTATATTGCAATTACACTAGAAAGTATTAGGATGTAGATGGAGAGAAAAAATCCTCCTCTAGCTGAAAAACTAGAATATATTATAGAAATAATCCACCTTACTTATGGAGTTTAACAGTTAAGGATCGATAAGTTTGTTTTTCTTAACATCCCACAAATCAATCATTAACTTTAACATTTTGACAAAAAAAGAAACAAAACTAAATAAATAAATCCTGCTTCGCAACACGGCAGAAATAAAACATTGGAGGAGAAAATTATGGTGAACCTATTAGGTCAGAAAAATACAACAAAAGTAGATAAAGAAACAGCATTTGTACTCTGGTTTGAAACAGTAGGAATTGCTGATATTCCATTGGTTGGAGGTAAAAACGCATCCCTGGGAGAAATGATTCAACAATTAACACCCAAAGGTGTAAACGTTCCCAATGGATTTGCCACCACCGCTCACGCATATCGGTATTTTATCCAAAAAGCTGGTTTAGAGAAAAAACTGCGAGAACTATTTGCTGACCTAGATGTAGAAGATGTCAGAAATCTCCGTAAGCGGGGAAAACAAGCTCGTACACTTATTCTTGATACTCCATTTCCAGAAGAATTAGAAAAAGCCATAGTCGCAGCATATCATCAAATGTGCGATCGCTACGGCACCTCCGCCGAGTATTGCGACGAACTAGAAGGTAAGTCCAAACAAGAATGCGAACGCTACACCAAAGAAGTAGATGTAGCAGTACGTTCCAGCGCAACTGCTGAAGATCTACCGGATGCGAGTTTTGCCGGACAACAGGAAACCTACCTCAACATTTACGGTGATGAAGCAGTATTAGAAGCTTGCCATAAATGTTTCGCCTCCATATTCACAGACCGCGCTATTTCCTATCGTACCATCAAAGGCTTCGACCACTTCGACGTTGCGTTGTCAGTAGGCGTGCAAAAAATGGTACGTTCTGACCTCGCATCCTCCGGCGTAATGTTTTCTATCGATACTGAAACTGGATTCAAAAATGCTGCTCTTGTAACAGCAGCTTACGGTTTAGGTGAAAACGTTGTCCAAGGTGCAGTCAACCCAGACGAATATTTCGTTTTCAAACCTACTCTTCAACAAGACTTCCGCCCCATCCTGGAAAAACGCCTCGGTACAAAAGAACTGAAGATGATTTATGACATCGGCGGTTCCAAACTTACTAAAAATGTGCCAGTGCCAGTTTCCGAACGGGAAAAATATTGCATTAATGACGACGAAATATTGCAACTAGCAAAATGGGCCTGTATTATTGAAGAACATTATTCTGAAGTGCGCGATCATTACACCCCAATGGATATTGAATGGGCCAAAGACGGTCTCACTGAGGAACTGTTCATCGTGCAAGCACGTCCAGAAACAGTGCAATCTCAAAAATCTGGCAGCATTCTCCGTAACTTCAAACTCAAAGGTAGTAGCGATGTATTAGTTCGCGGTCGTGCCGTGGGAGAAATGATTGGGCAAGGTGAAGCTCGTGTTATCCTTGACGTGCATAAAATTGACGAGTTCATGCCAGGGGAAGTTTTGGTGACTAACAAAACCGACCCCGACTGGGAACCTATTATGAAAAAGGCTAGCGCTATAGTTACTAACCAAGGCGGGCGGACTTGTCATGCTGCTATTATTGCGCGGGAAATGGGTATTCCAGCAATAGTTGGTTGCGGTGATGCTACTAAAGTGCTGATGACTGGTCAGGAAGTAACAGTTTGTTGTGCTGAGGGTGAAGAAGGCAAAGTGTATGAGGGTATGGTGCCATTTGAGGTACAGGAAACTTTGTTAGGTGACTTACCTAAGACTCGCACTAAGATTTTGATGAATGTTGGCAACCCAGAGGAAGCTTTTGGTCTGTCTTCTATTCCTTGCGATGGCGTTGGTTTGGCACGGTTGGAATTTATTATTGCCAATCATATTAAAGCTCACCCATTAGCTTTAATCCACTATGACAAATTGGAAGATCCGTTAGTAAAACGGGAAGTTGGTAATTTGACCGGGTTGTACGAACACAAACCAGATTTCTTTGTAGATAAACTGGCGCAAGGTGTTGGTACGATCGCTGCTGCTTTTTATCCTAATCCTGTAGTGGTGAGGATGAGCGATTTCAAGAGTAACGAATATGCGAACCTATTGGGCGGTCGTCAGTTTGAACCTTCTGAAGAAAACCCCATGATTGGTTGGCGGGGTGCTTCTCGTTACTACGATCCGAAATATCGCGATGCTTATGCTTTAGAATGCCAGGCATTGAAGCGGGTACGGGATGAAATGGGTTTGACTAATGTAATTCCGATGATTCCTTTCTGTCGGACTCCCGATGAGGGTCGCAAGGTATTAGCGGAGATGGAGAAAAATGGTTTAAAACGGGGCGAGAATGGGTTGCAAGTTTATGTGATGTGCGAGTTGCCCAGTAATGTGATTTTTGCCGACGAATTTGCCCAAGTATTTGATGGTTTCTCCATCGGTTCTAACGATCTGACTCAGTTGACTTTGGGTTTAGACCGAGATTCGGCATTAGTGGCACACATTTTTGACGAACGGAATGAAGCGGTACGTCGGATGGTGAAAATTGCCATAAAAGCAGCTAAGAAATACGATCGCAAAATTGGTATTTGCGGTCAGGCACCTAGTGATTATCCAGAGTTTGCCCGCTTCTTAGTCGAGGAAGGTATTGATTCCTTGAGTTTGAATCCTGATTCGTTGTTGAAGACACTTTTGGATATTGGTAAGATGGAGGAGTCAGGTTCCGTGATGGATGACATTATGGATGTAGCGCGGGCGAAGTAATTTTATAATAGTGCAATAGTAAGGGCAGGTTTTAGCTAGAATTTTAATGCTTACTCTAAGATTTATATCATGTTCGGCTCAATAATTACTATAACTAAAGCTCGTAGTAGGGCTTCAGCCCGAACTGTAGATAGGGCTAAAGCCCTACTACAAACAAAAACTTTTTTATCAGTGATTATCCAAACATGATATTACATAAACCCTCCCTAATGCACACCCATTAGTTGTGTCAGTTTAGTAAGTTTTTGATAATTTCTATCTTTAGTCTAGAAACTAGTGATCGCTCCTTTTTTCAAACATAGATTCTATGTAGTAAAAAGGAGCGATATTGCTTCTTTTTACCAAAAAGTATGGTCTAAAGTTTCCTTAAGTTTTTGTTTGTAGTTGGGCTTTAGCCCGAACTGTAGATAGGGCTGAAGCCCAACTACAAGCTTTAATTATAACTAACCGAACATGATATAACTGATAACTGAAATCTACTCTTCCTCATCAAAGACTGGCGGCCAAAGTTCAGAAATGGATATTTCCCAACCAGGGAATAGTTCGGGAATGCTCAATATGTCATCACCTCTAAGTTCAATGGGTTCACCTGTGGGGCGATAAATTATTAATCAGGACTTACGCAAATACACTATATATAGCGTATAGTCAATATAGCGATCGCGTAAAAAAATATAGCGATCGCCTCAAGGTTTTTGCTCTTGTTAAAACAAGAGCAAAAAACAGTTATAAAATCAAAATTGCCCTGAATTTTATTGTAGGGTTCTTCAATTCTTTTCTCAGATTATCTGAGAGCAATTCATGTTTGATTTTGTAGATAGTTTTTCCTAATTTCACAGCTAATTTTTTTAAAAAATTCCAGACTAACATAGCACAAGCTATGTGATTTTTCTGAATTTGACTGAGACGGCATTGACAAAATTATATACCTGTTAATTGTTTAATTTCTCTGTGAAATTCTTCGATCTTCCATCTGGTTTGAGACTCAAATTCTACAGCATCTACTGAAGATTGACCTAAGTCGTTAGTTGCAATATATTCTGTCCTGTTGGTAGAAACAGTTGCCCAGAATAGTTTGACTTTCTTATCTCTTGGAAACCCTTTAATTTTAATTACTTTACCTGAGATTTTTTCTGATTCATCCCAACTTAATTCTCCTATATTTTTATATTTCTCTACACCACCAGTATCATCTACGTGCGCGATTTATTTTCAAGGGACAATAATAAATTTTTCCTAAGTTATCTATCAATCCCATCAACCTTTGTGTTGCATACCAACTGTCCATTAACACAGTCTTAAATGGTAGTTTTTTTTGATTTACTACACATAAAGTCATTTCTTGAACATGATCTATTTTGGTTTTTTTGTCAGTATCTGGGTCATAAATTCGATAATCTATGAGCCAAAATTGTTCAAGTTTTGGATTAAAATATATGCAATTCACTATCCCTATACCGCGAATTACTTTATGCTCATTACCACTATATTGTCGCCGGAATAACTCAATTTTATTAGCATATTCCTTGTTGAGAACTGTATCATCAAAGATTAAATAGCCTTCTGTGTCAGTCACAATTTCTTCTTGAAAAGAATAGTTAAAACTATTCAAATATTGCATAAATCAGGATTAGATTTTAATTAAATAGCGATTATTTACCGCCATAATACTAGGTTGAAATCAATCATTTCCATGATGAATCAATCTGATATACCCACTTATTGGGTGAGTAAAGATAAGAAAAGTAAAGCAAAGTATAATCTTAATTTAAAAGGAGTAAGAATAATTACTTGCGAATCGTCTTTAGGATTAGAATTTAAAGCAGTTTTATTAATTTGGTTAGAACAATTTGATGACTCTATAGGAAAAAATAAAACTGATGCTGAAATATTAGTAAGGAGAAAAATATATGTTGGGATGACTCGCGCTCAAGAATATTTGCATTTATTTTCTAATGATGGTAAACGAATTTTCTTTTTACAAAAAGATTTACCATATTCTTTGAGAAAAGAAAAGCTAAAAGTATATTTTAATTTAGAAAAAACTTGGGATAGAAAACATCAAAAACAATCATTTAAAGCTGTTAATTTCTCTAGTTCATAAATATCTAACATTACTCAGCCTAAATAACCTCTAATTTCTGGACAGGATTTGGAAAATATGTTGTGGGGAATAGGGAATAGGGAATAGATAAAAAAAATCAAGTATTTTCCTATTTTAATAGATCATTAAGCAAATATAGCAGTCGCCATTACTGGCGCGAACATTCTCAAATATAGTCACAGCAAAAATTTAACTTTAGCCTTCAGCCTTCTGACTTCAGTTATAAAGCCAGTTTTTGTTCCGTCAGAATAGAACGCCAAATATTATTGTAGGGACGTTCCATGGAACGTCCCTACTTTTTTTCGGAGTAGTTTAGTAGAAGTAATTAATTGCCAACTACATCTTCACAGTCACAGTCTTAGTCTCTGTATACTGCTGTAAACCATACTCTCCCAACTCCCGACCAATACCAGACTGCTTAAAACCACCAAACGGTGCAGCAGCATCAAACACATGATAACAATTTATCCAAACTGTACCAGCACGAACAGCATGAGCCACAGCATGAGCCTTACCTATATCCCGCGTCCATACTCCCGCAGCCAAACCATAGATGGTATCATTCGCCCTTTGTACCAGTTCATCAATATCCTTAAACTTAATGATGCTCATCACCGGACCAAAAATTTCTTCTCTGGCAATCTTCATCTCATCTTGCACGTCAGCAAATACAGTAGGTGCAATAAAATAACCACGATCGCCTACTCTTGCCCCACCACATAACATCTGGGCACCATCCTGTTGACCAGACTCAATATAGCTCATCACTTTATTAAATTGTTCTTCATCTACCTGGGGTCCCTGTTCAGTTCTAGTGGCAAATGGGTCGCCCACCATCCGACGTTTTGCCCGCTCTACACTTTTAGCAACAAACTCGTCATAACATTTCTCTTCCACAAATAAACGGGAACCCGCATTGCAACACTGACCTTGGTTAAAAAATAAACCGTGATGAGCGCCTTCAATGGCAGCATCCATATCTGCATCCGCAAACACAATATTCGGACTCTTGCCACCGAGTTCCAAAGTCACCCGTTTTAAGTTACTCTTGGCAGCAGCTTCCATGACTAAATGACCTACTTCTGTGGAACCAGTGAAAGCAACTTTATCAATATCGTTATGGTGGGAAATGGCAGCACCAGCAGTTGGGCCATAACCGGACAAAATATTGATTACACCAGGAGGAAAACCAGCTTCGATCGCTAACTCTCCCACCCGGAAGGCTGACAATGGTGTTTGTTCGGCAGTTTTCATTACTAATGTATTACCCATTGCCAATGCTGGGGCAAGTTTCCAAGCTTGCATTAATAGAGGGAAGTTCCAAGGAATGATTTGACCGACTACTCCCACTGGTTCGTGGCGAGTGTAGCAGAAGTAGGAGCCATTGATAGGAATGGTTTTGCCTTGAACTTTGTCTGCCCATCCTGCATAATAGCGATAACAGGCGATTGATAAACGTAAGTCTGCATTGAGAGAGTCATTGAGTGGCTTACCATTATCTAGGGTTTCCAGTCTTGCCAACTCTTCTATATTTTGTTCCATCAAATCTGCTAATTTGTATAGAAGTTCCCCTCGTTTGGTAGCGGACATTTTTGGCCAGTCGCCACTGGTAAATGCTTTACGGGCTGCTATTACGGCTTTGTCTACATCAGGTGCATCGGCTTCCGCAACATCACAAATAACTTCTCCTGTTGTTGGGTTAATGGTTTCAAACCGTTTGCCAGAGGCACTTTCTACCCACTCGTTATTAATTAATAGTTTGGTTTGGCCAATTTTAACTTTTTGTTCTGGTCTTGTGGCTATTACCATAAATTTTTTCCTCACTTTGTCGTGAATATAACTTTATTTAACTGTTCGTGATATTTATGTCTAAAAAACTTTAGATATTTTTAATAATACATTAACAGAACAAAGAAGCAAAAGAATTTGGAGCGCACCATTTTTGTAATTGGAAAAATGAAGAAGAGATCGCAGCAGCTAGTAGCACTGTAGATTTACTTATTAGTCTGTTTCATCAGAGGTTGATTGGGATCAAACTTTTAGTTTGTTAGCAAAAAATTGTGTTTTCTACTTAGTTGCGCTTCCTGTTTCAATGTTAAATATACCTTTATTACCTTGAGTTTTCGAGTAAAAAGCTGTTGTGGGTAGTTTAGTTGGCGGACGGGGTTTTATGACAGAAATGTTGGAATTTGCAGCAATTCATCAAATTCAACCAATGATTGAAACTATGGCTATTTCTCAAATTAATGAAGCAATGGATAAGGTATTAGCAAATAAAGCTCGTTATCGGATTGTTTTAATTTCTGAATAAATTTAATCATTGCATTTTTAGAACCGATAAAAATCAATCTGATGTTGTTTGCACACCTTGAAACGTCTCTACAAAGGTTGTGGTCTTGAATGTCTGGTTTACTATTTTAGTTGTGTCTCGCCACTACTTCCTGTAAAATCTCATATGGCGTCAACAGCTCATTTATTTGGAGTTGCGGTGCATTCACTTGGCTGTTCATGTTGCGTTCATGTCGGCGATAGCTGTTTGGGCGACATGACTTAAAAAAAGCAAAACACAGCCTACTTGATTTAGAACAACTATCGTCAGACACTTTTTTATATCAAATCTGCTCGGGTTCAGTATAAAAAATGTTCCATCTGAACGTCATTGCCAAATCTTTCGTCGATCTCCCCATCTCCCTATAGTCCCTCTTAGAAAGGTAATTGACATCTCCAGGGGTTGAAACACCCTGGATTCCGTGGTTTACCGACCGCAAATGGGACGGGGCGTTTAAAGTGCGGAAGTAAATTCCGCACGCAGCCCCTCATAAATCCACATTTGCTTACAGCCTGTCAACAGACTTCTAAACTCCTCGGCATAGACCTAAATCTAGCTGTGAGCTTACTTTTTTTTAGCTTTCACGAGTGGTTTTACTCAAGA